>NZ_CAXTKA010000008.1:0-169938 GCF_964244875.1 uncultured Devosia sp. | reverse complement strand
CTCGCCGCATGCCGTTTGACTGTCATCCAACCGCCCGGTGACCCCGCGCGGCGCGCCGGCATGCCTGAACGAGGCCACGCACACCCCCCATGCGCCGCGTCATCCCGATTCCCCTTGCTATTTCAATCGCCTTGTCCCATATCAGGCGCATCGTCACCGGCGCATGGGACCGTAAGGGTCCCGCTGGCGCCAAGCCTTTGGTGACGGACTTCTCTTCTTATCGACCTAAGCGGTGAGCGGCGAAGTCAACCTGAAGCCCAGCTTCAGGCTTGAGCCAGCACCCGCGCGATATCTCCCTTTTTATCGCCGATGCCCCTGTTGTAACCGCCACCGGCCCCGCCGCTGGCGTTCTGTGCGCTGCTTTGGTTCTGCGCACGGGACAGCGTCATGTGACGCACGAACCGAAAGAATACATTTTGTCAGATTTTACCTCCCTGGGCCTGCCGTCCATCCTCACCGACAGCCTGACGGCCGGCGGCTTTACCGAGCCCACCAAGATTCAGTCCCAGGCCATTCCGCAATTGCTGGCCGGCAAGGACATGCTGGGCATCGCCCAGACCGGCTCCGGCAAGACCGCAGCCTTTGGCCTGCCGATCCTGGCGGGCCTGCTCACCCTGACCGGCCGTCCGCGGCCGATGACCACCCGCGCGCTGATCCTGGCGCCGACGCGTGAACTGGCCGTCCAGATCGATGAAGCCATCCGCAAGTTTGCCGGCTCCAAGATGACGCTGCAGACCGTGCTCGTGCTCGGCGGCGTGTCGCGCTACCATCAGGTGCAGCGCATCGCCAAGGGCGTCGACATCGTCGTCGCCACCCCGGGTCGCCTCAAGGACTTGATGGACGACAACAAGATCAAGCTCAACGAAACGCGCTGGCTGGTGCTGGACGAGGGCGATCGCATGCTCGATATGGGCTTTATCGGCACCGTCAAGCATATCGCCAAGGCCATCGGGCAGCGTCGCCAGACCATGTTGTTCTCCGCTACCATGGCGCCCGAGATTGCCGAACTGGCCAAGGGCCTGTTGAGCGATCCGGTGCGGGTCGAGGCGGCTGCCGCCGGCTCCACCGTGGTCAAGATCGACCAGCGCGTGATCCTGTCCGGTGCCAAGGCCAAGCGCGGCGTGCTCAACGAGCTGCTTGCCGACCAGAGCCAGGGCATCGAGCGCGCCATCATCTTCGCGCGCACCAAGCATGGCGCCGATCGCGTCGCCAAGAACCTCGAGATCGACGGTCACAAGGCCGCCGCCATCCATGGCAACAAGTCCCAGAATGCCCGCCAGGGCGCGCTCAAGGGCTTTGCCAGCGGCGATGTGCGCATTCTGGTCGCGACCGATATCGCGGCGCGCGGCATCGACGTGCCCGGCATCACCCATGTGATCAATTACGAACTGCCCGACGATCCCGAGAACTACGTCCATCGCATCGGCCGCACCGGCCGGAACGGGGCTTCGGGCGTGGCCATCACGCTGTGCGATGGCACCGAGCGTTCCAAGCTGCGCGACGTAGAACGCCTGATCCGCCGCACCTTGCCCTATACGGGCGATCTCAGCCTTGCCAACACTACCGGCGTGATCGAAGCGCCGCGTTCGGCCTACAAGCCCGCCTCGGGCCGTCCGGGTCCGCGCAATGCACGCAATCCCAAGGCGGCGCCGCCGGCCGATCGTCGCTCGCCGGCCGAGCGCCGTCCCTTCGCCGAGTTCGGCAAGGATGGCGCGCCCAAGCCGGCGCGGACGCGTCCGGCCGCCGAAGTCCCGCGCGCGCCGCTGCCCGATGCGCAGGTCAACCGCGTTCGCCGCGACATGGAAACCGGCAAGCCCATGGGCGCCAAGCCGGCGGCCAAGCCAAAGCAGCGCTGGGGCAAGACGCAAAAGGACGCGGCGCGCGACAATGGCCGCTCCAATGCCGATCGCCAGCGCGGTCGCGTGGCTTCTTGATCCAACTATCCCCATGACGACAGGAGGGCGGCATAATAGCCGCCCTTTTTGCAGGTCGGGGCAGGGTGGTGATGACGGCAGGTCGTTGGGTGGACCTTACGTCCGGCTTACGCCACCGATGCGAGATACAGAAAATCGCGATCCGGGCCGCCGCCGCCCTGCGCTCCGGCAGGGTTGAGCCGGGCGAGGAAATTTTGTGCCCAGTTGTCGATGCTGTAGTGGCGCGCAGCGTCCATCAGGGCCTGCCAGCGCTGCTTGCGTTCGTCGAGGCCCATTTCCAACGCCAGCCGCAGCGCTTCGGCGGTTTCGTCGGTGTCGAAGGGATTGACCAGCAGCGCCTCGGGAAAAATCTCCGCCGCTCCGGCAAAGCGCGACAGCACCAGCACGCCGGGATTATCCGGGTTCTGTGCTGCGACATATTCGTGGGCCACCAGGTTCATGCCGTCGCGCAGTGGGGTCACCAGCCCGACCCGGGCCAAGCGGAACAGCCCTGCCAGGCTGGGCTGGCCATAGGCGCGCTTGACATAGGTCAGCGGCGCCCAATCCGGCTCGGCAAAACGACCCATGACGCGGCCGCACATGGCATCGAGCGCGTCGCTGGTTTCCTGGTATTCCTTGATGGTGTCGCGCGATGGCGGCGCCACCTGCAACAGGTGCACCAGCCGGCGCAGATGCGCATTGTTGGCCAGAAGCTTCTCGTAAGCCTCCACGCGCTGCGGCAGGCCCTTGGAATAATCCAGCCGATCCACCCCGATGAGCAGCCGCTGGTCGTCGAGAAAGCGCTGCATGCGCTTGATCATCTTGTTGGCGGCGGGGCTGGTCGCCAGCCTGGCGAAAGCGTCGGGATCGGAGCCGATGGGGAAAGCCGCGACCTCGGTGCGCGAAAAATCCACCGCCTCGAGCGGCCCGTCGGCCAGTGATGAGGGTGATTGATTGTCCGCAAAATCGGTGAAGGCAATCACGTCCCGATTGGCTTGCAGGCCGACAATGTCATAGCGCGCCAGATCGCGCATCAGTTCGTTGTGGTGCGGAATAGCGTAGAGCGCATCGGTGGTGGGAAACGGGATGTGCAGGTAAAAACCAATCCGGTTGCGGGCACCCAAAGCCCGCAGTTCGGTCGCCAGCGGGATCAGGTGGTAGTCGTGCACCCAGATCACGTCGTCGGGCTGCAAATGGGGCAGCAGCGCCTTGGCGAACTGGGCATTGACCCGGCGATAGCCCTCGTACCAGGGCGCCTCGATGGTCGCCAGGTCCAGGCGCAGATGAAAGCTTGGCCACAGGATGGAGTTGGAAAAACCGGCATAATAGGCATGGTGGTCGTCACGTGTCAGGTCGATCCGCCCAACGCTGAGACCGTCGATATTTTCGAACATCGCATCGGGCGATGGCTTTTCGGTCAGTTTTCCCGACCAGCCGAACCAGAAGCCGTTACGGTCCGCCAGGGTCTTGCGCAAAGCGACGGCCAGACCGCCCGCCGCCGGGTCCTTGCCCGGGGTCCGGTTGGAAACGATAATCAGCCGGTTCATCACTGCCCCTGCGCAGACTTAGTGCACGTCCCTGTCAGAGCCGGTATCGCGGTCGTCGAGGTCCGTTTCATCGGCCCTGCCTTGGGCCGCGATGTCACCCAGTCCCTGGATCAGGGCATGGACGGATGCGACATTGGCGATGCGCATACGGGCGGCGGTGTCGCCTTCGCCCAGCTTGATGCCCACGCCACCCAGGTCCTGGGCGGCAATGAAGCCGTCCTCATCGGTGGTATCGTCGCCGATGAAAATCGGCGTCCGGCCCAGAAACGGTTCTTCTGCCATGAACGCCCGCAATGCCGTGCCTTTGCTGACGCCGCGCGGCCGTGCCTCAAACACCATCTTGCCCGGCACCAGGGTGAAATTGGCAACGTGCCGCACCGCTTCTTCCATGGCCATGCGGCAGGCCGCTTCCAATTCGGGCGCCTGGCGAAAATGTAGCGCAACGGCCCCGTCCTTGGCTTCCACCAGCAATTGGGGGTGCGCTTCCACCAGGGGCCCTATGGCGCGCGCGATCTCCTCGGCTGCCTCCGTAGCCGCCGTGTCGACCGGCTCCATCGTGCCATCGGCGCGGCGACGCTGGGTGCCGTGCGCACCCGCCACCGGCAGGACCAGCGGCGCGAGATATCTGTCGATATCGCCAATCTCGCGGCCGGTCAGCACCGCAAAAGCGCTGTCGAGTTCGCGGGCGGCGCGTTGGAGCGCCTCGGGCAGGGAGAGGGGCACGTCGACATCGTCGGGCGTCTCGGCGATTTCCACCAGCGTACCGTCGAAATCGGTGAAAATTGCGAGGCGCGTGGGCGCCACTGCAGCTTGAGCGTGATCGATATCGGACATGGATCGGGCCTTTGGGTTAGCCGAATTTGCTCCAGAAACGCGCGAGCGCGCGATTGGTTCGGCTCATGGCTGGCATGCACTCCTTGGGCGAAGATGAACGGAAGATAAACGCCGCGTTGGCGGGCCATTCAACAGGACGGGCCTATCAGGCTCACCAACGCCCGTCATCCCGCTGGAGCCAATATCGATGTCGCAAATGCTTTTGACCCTGCGGTTCGTTGCCGCCATGAGCATGCTTACCTTTGCCGCATCGTTGGCCGATGTGCCGCAAAGCAGCCTGGTGGCCCCGGTCGCCACCCACGAATAGCGATCAGGCGAGGGGAATGCCCTGCCTGCCCTTGCCGTCCTGATAGATCGCGGACAGATCGGCATAGAGCGCGTTGAGATCGTCCAAGCGGGCCAGCAGCGCCTCGCGATTGCCGCGATCCAGGCCGGCGATCATCTGCGCGATATTGTGGCTGGTCCAATAGGGATTGGTGCGGTTGTAGAGCGGACGGTCGGGCGGAACACTGCCGGTTTGCGGATCGGGCACGGCATAGACCGCCTTGAGAATGGCGATGTCATAGGGAATGGCAAAGCTGTCGCGGCTGTCCTCGTGGCTGAACAGATAATGGAAATTATCGAAGCCCGACCACGTGATGCCCGAAAGGCAAAGCGAGCAGGGCTCGTGCGTGGCCAGGAACAGGCAGTCCTTCGTAGCTGGCCGGGTGGCCGGATCCAGCTCGAAAAAGCGCTTGATGGTGTGCATTTCCCCGTGCCAGAGCGGGTTCTCGATTTCATTGTTGGTCTCGGCAACCACCACCGACAGATCGGATTTTCGCAAAATTGCTGCGCCGAACAGCTTGTTGCCTCGCGCCACGCCCCGGCGCGTCACCGGTGCGATATCGGTTTCGATGACATCGAGCAGGCGCGAAATCAGCGCGGTGGTGTCCACGAAATCCTCCTGTCATGTCATTGGCGTGCCAGGCCGACCAATTGCTTGCCATGGGCATCGCGCAGGGACAGCGCCTGGTCGGTCAGCTCATAGCCGGTTACGCTCGCAAGGGCGGCAAAGAATGCGGCTTCCTGCTGCATGACGCCGACATCGCAAGCCATGCGGGTGCCCGCAATCGGGCCGAACCGTAATGCCGGACCGTCAAATCTGGCTTCGGTGAAATAGCTGTTGCAGCCGCCATTGCCGCCGGCGCGATAGTCGGGGGCGATCGAGAGCGAGACCGCCGTCGCCTCCATTACCGGTTGACCGGCAATAGTGCGCACTGCCCAGATCGTGTCGAACAGTGCCGCGGTGACTTCAAGCTCGCCGATGGCGGTTGGCGGCGCCGGCGCAGTCATCGGATCAAAACTGACCATGATTAGGACGGGCAGGGGCGCCGCAGGATCGACCGGAACCGGGGTCGGATTGCGAAACAGTGCCAGGCCGCCGGCGCGGATTTCGGCAACCAGACCGTATTCCAGATCCTCGGAGAGCGCGTCGCTGCGCACGTCGAGCACGAATTGCAGCGGCACCTGGCCGCGCGTGCTGATGAGCGCGGTCGCGCCGACGCGGTGCGGTGCGCCCTTGGCAGCGAGCGACACCAGCGTCACCGTCAGGTCGGCACCGGGAGGCAAGGCGATGCGCTCGCGATAGGTCACCTGGCCGGTGAACGTGACCTGTTCGGCGGCGTGGGCGGTAGCCGACGAAAGCAGGAGCGCCGTCACCAGGGCAAAACCGCGCCAAAACCTATGGATCGACATGACGTGCTCCTGCCACCGCGCCGCAGGCAGGTTAAGCCAAGCCACCGGCAAATTCGAGGGCCGGCTACGACAATCGCCAGGCAAGGTAAAGGTCAGGCTTTTCGTACCAGATACGGCGTTTCGAAGTGATATTCCTGGAGGTTGACGCCATCGCCACCGCGATCGACCACCAGGAAGTCGGAGGCGGCCTCAAGCGGGGTCAACACGCCATGCCAGGTGTTCATGGCGATGTTGATCCCTTGGCCGGGTTCGGTGCGAAAGGCATGCGGCCGATCGGGCGTGCCCGACAGGTCATGGGCCACGATGACGAGAAACGGGTGCTCCGACAGCGGATAGAACGCCTGGCTCCCCAGCGGGTGACGCTCGACCAGGTCGAGGTACAGCGGCAAGGCATAGGGCTGGCCGCGAAAGATCGAGATCAACGGCCGGGCATGAACGCCGCCAAGTTCGACCCGTGCCAGGTCGTGATAGCGCTCGGTCATGCCATTGTTGATGGGATAATGCTGCGCACCGGCCAGTTCGATCACCTGCCCGAACGGCGCGAAGGCCTCGGCTGTCAAGGGCTCGACATGGATGACGGGATCGCTCATTGCGGCCCCAGCTTAACATGGCGGTTGACGTCCTTGTAAAGCAGGTACCGAAATCGACCGGGACCGCCCGCGTAGCAGGCTTGCGGGCAAAACGCGCGCAGCCACATGAAATCGCCGGCCTCGACTTCGACCCAATCGCGGTTGAGCCGATAGACCGCCTTGCCTTCGAGCACGTAGAGACCGTGCTCCATCACATGGGTTTCCTCGAACGGGATCGAGGCACCGGGTTCGAGCGTGACGATATTGACGTGCATGTCGTGACGCAGGTCGGCCGGATCGACGAAGCGAGTGGTGCCCCAGCGATTGTCGGTATCGGGCATCCAGATAATCGGCTCGTCGCGCTCGTTGGCGACGAAAGCGGAGGGCGCCTCGATCCCGTCCACGGCCTCGTAGCGCTTGCGGATCCAGTGAAACCGCGTCGGCGCGGTGCCTGTGTTACGCAGGCTCCAGGCGCTGCCGGGCGGCAGATAGGCATAGCCGCCGGGCTTGAGCAGGTGGGTCCTGCCCTCGATGGCGAGGCTGGCCTGGCCCTCGAGCACGAACAGCACGCCTTGTGCGCCGTGATCGGGCTCCGGCCGGTCGCTGCCGCCACCGGGCATGACTTCCATGACATATTGCGAGAAGGTCTCGGAAAATCCCGACATGGGACGGGCGATGACCCAGGCGCGGGTGTCGGTCCAATGGGGCAGGTAGCTGGTGACGATATCGGTCATCACCCCGCGCGGGATCAGCGCATAGGCTTCGGTGAACACGGCGCGGCCGGTGTGCAGGGCATGTTGCCCCGGCAGGCTGCCGGCGGGAGAGGCGTAAGGAGAATCGGCCATTGGCTCGCATCGCGGAACAGAATCTGCAACAACCCTAATGCCTTGTCGGGCCCGAGGCCATGGGCAAGCTCGCGGCAGCGAATGTCCAATGCCAACTTCAGGTCGGCCCCAGCGGACGGACAGTGGCCTTTATCCGAGCAAGGCCCTGATCCGCAGCAGGGCGATCCGCTCGACCTGGGCGCAGGCGGTGCGCAATTCCGCCTCGGCGGAATTGTCGAGGCGCGCCACGAAGGCTTCAAGAATGCTCGCCTTGGTGTTGTCCTTGACGGCGATGATGAACGGGAAGCCGAATTTTGCCACATAGGCGGCGTTGAGCCGGGTGAAGGTGTCGCGCTCCGCATCGGTCAGGGCGTCGAGCCCGGCCGAAGCCTGCTCGCCGGCGGAAGCATCGCTCAGGCGCTTGGCGGCCGCCAGCTTGCCGGCAAGGTCGGGATGGGCGCGCAAGACTGCCAGGCGTTCCGCGTCGGTGGCCAGGCGGAACTGGGTGCGCAGGGCAAAATGCAGCCCGATCGCGGTGTCGTTGGATGGCCCCAGTTCTCCCGCCCAGGCGCGCTCGGCGATCCAGGGGGAGTGCTCGAAAATCGAGCCGAATGTCTCGACGAACGCGGCCCTGTCCAGTTGCGAGGGAACCAGAGCGGGCGCGCGGTAAGGATGTTCGCTGGCCCAGTGGCGGGCGATATCGATGCGGGTCGGCACCCAGACCCGCTTGAACCCGGCAATGTAATCGAGGAATTTTTGCAGGCCCATGATGCGGCCGGGCTGACCCACCAGGCGGCAATGCAGGCCAATCGACATCATCTTGGGCGATCCGGCCTCCCCTTCGGCATAAAGGCAATCGAAGCTGTCCTTGAGGAACTGGAAATATTCCTCGCCATTGTCGAAACCCGAAGCGGTAACGAAGCGCATGTCGTTGGCGCTCAGCGTATAGGGAATGATCAATTGGGGACGCCCCTCATGGACGCGCCAATAGGGCAGGTCGTCGTCATAAGTGTCTGAGATATAGTCGAAGCCCCCCTCTTCGGACACCAGGTCGACGGTGTTGAGCGAGCAGCGGCCCGTGTACCAGCCGGTGGGGCGCGCCCCGGTGGCGATGGTGTGCAGCCGGATCGCCTCGGCAATCTGCTCACGTTCGGTTTCGGGCGGCATGTCCTTGTGCTCGACCCATTTATAGCCGTGGCTGGCGATTTCCCAGCCCGCTTCCTGCATCGCCGCCAACTGGTTGGGCGCCCGCATCAAAGCAGTAGCAACGCCATAGATGGTCACCGGCAGGTGGCGGCTGGTGAACAGCCGGTGCAGCCGCCAGAACCCGGCGCGCGCGCCATATTCATACATGGATTCGATATTCCAGTGCCGCAGCCCCGGCCAGGGCGCGGCGCCCACGACATCGGCGAGGAAAGCCTCAGAGCCACCATCGCCATGCAGGATGTTGTTTTCCCCACCCTCTTCGTAGTTCAGCACGAACTGTACCGCGACATGCGCGCCGCCGGGCCAGTTGGCGTGTGGCGGATTGGGGCCGTAGCCGACCATGTCGCGGGGATAACGCATCGGGCATCTCGCTTGAGTGTTCGGGCCGAAGTCTATCGTCTGTGCCGGTCACGGCAAGATGCACAAAAATGGACCATCCGGTAAAAAATAGGCGAACACCCCTTGGCGGGCGCGTCAATTGCGATAGTCTTGCCCTTCGGGGATTAAGAACGGAAAGCAATTTATGGCGGGTTCAGGACGCCTGACGACGCATGTGCTGGATACGATGCATGGCACGCCCGCCCGGGGCATGCGGCTGGATTTGCTGTTTGTGCATGGCGATCACAATCATCATATCAGCGAAGGCTATACCAATGCCGATGGCCGGGTGGATCGACCGCTGCTGGACGCCGAGCAGTTCGAGCACGGCATCTACGAAATTCACTTCCATGTGGGGCAATATTTCGAGCGGCTCGGGGTCGAGCTGGACAATCCGTTTCTCGACGTGGTGCCCGTGCGCTTCGAGATCAGCGCCGACCAACACTATCACGTGCCATTGCTGGTCAGCCCCTTCGCCTATTCGACTTATCGGGGGAGCTAGCGCATGCAGGCGTATCTTGGCATCGCACCCCTCACCCTAGCCCTCTCCCCGGAGGGGCGAGGGGACATGATCCGTGCTTGTCTGAAATATAGCCATAACCACCGCGCGGTCCCCTCGCCCCTCTGGGGAGAGGGTTAGGGTGAGGGGAACGATGCCTCAGATTTCTCACGCCATCCGCTTCCTCCTCAACGACGAGGACGTCGCGCTCACCGACGTCGCGCCCGACGCGACGCTGCTTGATTACCTGCGCCTGACCAGGCGCCTGCGCGGTTCCAAGGAGGGCTGCGCCGAGGGCGATTGCGGCGCCTGTACCGTTTTGGTCGGCCGGGTGATGGACGACGAGATCATCTACGACTCCGTCACTGCCTGCATTCGCTTCGTGGGCAGCCTGCACGGCACCCACGTGGTCACCGTCGAGCACCTCGCGGCCAAGGATGGCACGCTGCACCCGGTGCAGCAGGCCCTGGTGGACCATCACGGTTCGCAATGCGGCTTCTGCACGCCCGGCTTCGTGATGTCGCTGTATGGGCTGTGGATGCGCGACCCCAATCCAACACAGCCGGCCATAGAAAAAGCCCTGCAAGGCAACCTTTGCCGCTGTACCGGCTATGCGCCGATCATCCGCGCCGCCAAGGCGATCTCGTCCTACGGCGCGCCTGAGGCCGATCCGCTTCGGGCCGAGCGCATCGCGCTCAAGGCCCGCATCAAGGCGCTCAACGATGGCTCGCGCGTCGAAATCGGCGATCAGATCATCGTCCCCGCCAGCCTCGATGACTTTGCCACTCTTTATGCGGCCAATCCCGAGGCGACAATCGTTGCCGGCTCGACCGATGTGGGCCTTTGGGTCACCAAGTTCATGCGCCCGATCAGCCCGGTGATCTTCATCGGCCATCTCCAGGAGCTCAAGCGCATCGCCGAAAACGACAGCGCATTGCGCTACTACGCCGGCGTGTCCTATTCCGAAGCGTTACCGACGCTGACCACCTATTTCCCCCAGCTTGCCGCATTATGGGATCGAATTGCCGGCGAGCAGATCCGCAATATGGGCACGATCGGCGGCAATATCGCCAATGGCTCGCCCATCGGCGACACCCCACCGCCATTGATCGCCTTGGGTGCCAAGCTGCATCTGCGCCGCGGCGAGCATCGCCGTGAGATCAGGCTCGAAGATTATTTCCTCGCCTATGGCAAGCAGGATCGTCAGCCCGGCGAGTTCGTGGAAAGCGTCACCATTCCCTATTTGCCCGCTGGCGAACAGTTCGCCACCTACAAGATTTCCAAACGCCGGGAGGAGGATATCTCCGCCCTCTGCGGTGCCTTCCGCGTCTTCGTCAACTATGCCGGCGTGGTTGGCCTGGCCCGCATCGCCTTTGGCGGCATGGCTGCAACGCCCAAGCGCGCCAAGGCCGTCGAGGCTGCGCTGGTTGGCAAGCCATGGACGCTCGAGACCGTGGATGTGGCTATGGCCGCCTTTGCCGAGGATTTTCAACCGATTTCGGATATGCGGGCCAGTGCGGAGTACCGGCTCACCGTCGCCCAAAACCTGCTGCGCCGGTTTTTCCTCGAAACCACTGGCCACGGTGCGCGGCTGACCCGGGCGGTGGCGTGATGGTGGGGGTCCTCGCACATGAACGCCTCGGCTGTTCCCCTTCTCCCCTTGAGGGAGAAGGTGCCCCGCAGGGGCGGATGAGGGGTCTCTTAATCCGTGCATCTGGCATGGGATGGTGCAGCACCCCTCACCCTGACCTTCCGCTGAACGCGTCAGGCCATCCCTCTCCCTCAAGGGGAGAGGGTTAGGCAGAAGCCTCATGAATAAACACCCCACCATTTCCCGCTCTACCCTCCACGCCTCCACCCGCCACGACAGCGGCCCTAAGCACGTTGCCGGCCTTGCCGAATATATTGACGACATCGTCGAGCCCGAAGGCACAATGCATGCCTATCTGGCGCTGTCGACGCACGCCCATGCCGAGATCGTGGCCGTGGACTACACCGCCGTCAGAGCCGCCTCCGGGGTGATCGGCGTGCTGTCCGCCGACGATATTCCCGGCGAAAATGATGTCAGCCCATCGCACAAGCATGACGAGCCGATCTTCGCCATGGGCAAGGTGCACTTCTGGGGCCAGCCGCTGTTCGCCGTGATCGCTGAAACCCGCGATCTCGCCCGTCGCGCTGCCCACCTCGCTAAAATCGAGTATCGCGACCTGCCCATGGCCATCGATGTGCGCGCCGCTCAGGCGGCTGGCGGCAAGCTGGTGACCGATCCGCTCAAGCTGGAACGCGGCGATGTGCAAGCCGGTCTGGCCAGCGCGCCGCGCCGCCTCAAGGGCAGCGTCGTCATCGGCGGGCAGGACCATTTTTATCTCGAAGGCCACATCGCCTTCGCCATTCCGGGCGAGGACGACGACGTCACCGTCTATTCGTCCACCCAGCATCCCAGCGAAGTGCAGTTGATGGTCGCCCAGGCATTGGGCACTCATATGCACAGCGTGACCATCAATGTGCGCCGCATGGGCGGCGGCTTCGGCGGCAAGGAGACGCAGGGCAACCTGTTTGCCGCCGTGGCTGCCATCGCCGCCAAGAAGTGGAACCGTGCCTGCAAGATCCGCCCCGACCGGGACGACGACATGACTGCGACCGGCAAGCGCCACGACTTCGTGGTCGACTACGATGTGGGCTATGACGAGACCGGCAAGATTCATGCGCTCGATGCCATTTATGGCGCCCGCGCCGGGTTCTCGTCCGACCTCAGCGGCCCGGTCACCGACCGCGCCTTGTTCCACGCCGACAATGCCTATTGGTATCCAGCGGTTCGCGTCGTGTCGCAGCCGCTTTACACCAATACCGTCTCCAACACGGCCTTTCGCGGCTTTGGCGGCCCGCAGGGCATGATGGCGGCCGAGCGCTGGATCGAGACTATCGCCTATAGCCTGGGCAAGGACCCGCTTGACGTTCGCAAAGCCAATTTCTACGGCATCGACACCGACAATATCACGCCCTACCACCAGACCATTGGCGACAACATCGTCCACCGCATCGTCGACGAATTGGAGACGTCGTCGGACTATCAGGCGCGCCGCCGGGCGGTGCTCGCCTTCAACGCCGCCGATGGCGTGTTGAAAAAGGGCATCGCCCTGACGCCGGTCAAGTTCGGCATCTCGTTCACCGCCACCTGGTATAACCAGGCGGGCGCGCTGGTGCATGTCTACAAGGACGGCTCGATCCATTTGAGCCATGGCGGCACCGAAATGGGGCAGGGGCTCTATATCAAGGTGGCCCAGGTGCTGGCCGACGCGTTCGGCGTGGGGCTCGATGCCGTCAAGATCATGGCCACGACAACGGGCAAGGTGCCCAACACATCGGCGACCGCCGCCTCCTCCGGCTCCGATCTCAACGGCATGGCCGCCTGGGATGCGGCCCGGCAGATCAAGGAACGGCTGGTCGTTCATGCCGCAAAACTCTACCAATGCGCCGAGGCCGCAGTCCTTTGGGTGCCCGGCGGCGTGCAGGCGGCTGACCAGTTCGTGCCATTCGCCGAACTGATCGCCTCGGCCTATCTCAACCGGGTGCAATTGTCGGCCGCCGGCTTCTACCAGACGCCGAAAATCCATTGGGATCGCGCCACGGGCCGTGGCCACCCCTTCTATTACTTCGCCTATGGGGCGTCGGTATCTGAAGTCACCATCGATACGCTCACCGGGGAATATGTCATCGATCGTGTCGATATCCTGCATGATGTGGGTCGCTCGCTCAATCCGGCGATCGATATCGGCCAGGTCGAGGGCGGGTTCATCCAGGGCATGGGCTGGCTGACCACCGAAGAACTGGTCTGGGACAAGGAGGGGCAATTGCGCACCAAGGCGCCCTCCACCTACAAAATTCCCCTGGCCTCCGACGTGCCGCCGATTTTCAACGTCAAGCTGGCCGAATGGTCGCTCAATGCTGAACCAACGATCGGGCGCTCCAAAGCCGTCGGCGAGCCGCCGCTGATGCTGGCGATGAGCGTGGTCGAGGCGCTGAGCATGGCCGTGGCGAGCGTGGCGGAGTACCGCATTGCGCCCAATCTCGATACGCCGGTGACGCCGGAACGGGTGCTGATGGGCTGCGAGCGATTGCAGCGGGAGGCGCGCGGGTGAGAATGGTGGTCGTGTCGATGGCAGCACCACCACCTAACCTCCCCCTGGGAGGGGGAGGAACCGTACCGTATAGTCGGCACGATTTGGCCCCAATCACAGTCCTGCTCCTCCCCCTCCCAGGGGGAGGCCGGGTGGGGGTCCTGGCGGTGGCCACAACATGACTCTCCGCAGCCCCACCCTTATCACCTTCCTCGCGCAAAACCCCGATGCCATCGTCGCCGAGCTCACCTCGGTCCGCGGCTCATCTCCCCGCGAACAGGGCACGTTCATGCTGGTCGGTCCTGGCGCCATCTTCGGCACCATCGGCGGCGGGGCGCTGGAATATATGGTGATCGACCATGCGCGCCGCTTGATTGCCAATGGCCAGGCGAGCGCCGCGATGGACGTGCCGCTGGGGCCCGAAATCGGCCAGTGCTGCGGTGGCCGGGTTGGCGTTAGCCTGTACTATGCCGATGCCGGCCTGCGCGCCGACCTCGCCGCCCGCATCGCCGCCGAGGATGCCGCCCAGACCCATGTCTACATTTTTGGCGCCGGCAATGTCGGCCGCGCCTTGGCGCAGATGCTGGCGCTGCTTCCCGTTTACGCCCACGTCATCGACACCCGCATCGACGAACTCATCGGGTTGCTGCAAAATGTCGATGTCCGCGTCGTGCCCATGCCCGAAGCCGTGGTTCGCAATGCCCCCCAGGGCAGTGCCTACGTGATCCTCACCCACGACCACGCGCTTGATTTCCTGATCGCATTCGAGGCTCTCAAACGCCTCGACAGTCCCTATGTCGGCATGGTCGGTTCGCGTACCAAGCGAGCGCGGTTCGCCTCCTGGTATCGTGCCGAGGGCGGCGATCCGCTGGCGCTGGACCGGCTGGTCCTGCCGATCGGCGATCAAGGGCTTGGGGATAAGCGGCCCGAGGTGATTGCGGCACTGGCGGCTGCGGAAATTATGGTCCACATTGGCCGCCGGGAAGCTCGATCTGTGCAGGCGCAAGGCTCCAGGCAACTGGGGGCCGTGGATGGACGCTAGTATGCCGCTCCGGCTTGAACTCAACGGCATCACCAAGCGATTTCCCGGCGTCCTCGCCAACGACAGTGTCAGCTTTTCGGTCAAGCCAGGCGAAATCCACGCGCTGCTGGGCGAAAACGGCGCCGGCAAGTCGACCCTGGTCAAGATGATCTATGGTATCATGCAGCCCGATGCCGGCGACATCCGCTGGGACGGGCATATGGTGACGATCGCCAATCCCAAGGCCGCGCGTGCGCTCGGTATCGGCATGGTGTTCCAGCATTTTTCGCTGTTCGAGGCGCTGACGGTGCTGGAAAACATCGCCTTGGGCATGGATGCCAAAATCCCCGGCCGTGAACTGGAAGCCCGCATCCGCGCGGTGATGGCGCAATACGGCCTGGCTCTCGATCCACACCGCACCGTGGCCACGCTGTCAGTGGGCGAGCGCCAGCGCATCGAGATCGTGCGGGCACTGCTGCTCGCTCCGAAACTGCTGATCATGGACGAACCCACTTCGGTGCTCACCCCCCAGGAGGTCGAGCAGTTGTTCGCCGTCCTGCGCAAGCTGGCGGCGGGCGGATGTTCGATCCTTTATATTTCCCATAAGCTGGGCGAGATCAAAGCGCTCTGCGATACCGCAACCATCCTGCGCGGCGGCAGGCTGGTGGATACCTGCGATCCCAAGCGCGAAACCTCGCGGTCCATGGCCGAAAAGATGATCGGCGCGGGGCTGAGGGACATCGTGCGGGCGCCCGGGCGCAGCATGGGCAAGCCCCGGCTGGTGGTCTCGCGGCTGTCGACCAAAAAGAGCAGTCATTTCGACGTGCAGGTCAGTGCGGTCAGCTTTTCAGTGCGGGCCGGGGAAATCTTCGGGGTCGCGGGGGTTGCCGGCAATGGCCAGAATGCCCTGCTCGACGCGCTGTCCGGGGAAATCCTGGGCGAGGACCGGCAGGCGATCACCATCGATGGGCATGCGCTGGGGCTGCTCGATACGACCGGGCGGCGCAAGCATGGGCTTTGCGCCGTGCCAGAGGAGCGCAACGGCCACGCCGCGGTCGGCGATTTTACCCTCAGCGACAATTCGGTGCTCACGGCGCGCGACCGGCTTGGCATGGTCATGCTGGGGCTGATCGATTCGGGCGCCGCCAAGACCTATACCGGCAAGGTGATCGCCGATTTCGCGGTCAAGGCCCTGGGGCCGGGCTCGACTGCGGGCTCGCTGTCGGGCGGCAACCTGCAAAAGTACATCATGGGCCGCGAAATCCTGCAGCGGCCCACAGTGCTGGTGGTCAGCCAGCCGACCTGGGGCGTCGATGCCGGCGCTGCCGCCGCGATCCACCAGGCGCTGGTGGATCTCGCGGCCGAAGGCTCGGCCATCGTCGTCATCTCCCAGGACCTGGACGAATTGCTGGCGCTTTGCGACACGCTGGCGGTGATCAATGGCGGGCAGTTGTCGGCGGCGCGCAAGGCAGGCGATATCTCGGTGGAGGAAATTGGCCTCCTGATGGGCGGCGTGCACGGAACGGGGGAGGTGCGCGATGCCGTTCCGGCTTGAAAAGCGCGCCGAACCGAGCCGGCTGATGATCTATGCAACCCCGGTCGGCGCCGTGGTGCTGACCATGATCGTGGGCGCGATCATTTTCTCGCTGATCGGGTATGATGGCATCGGGGCAGTGCGCGAAGTGTTTCTGACGCCGCTGACCAACGCCTATAAATGGCAGGATCTCGGCATCAAGGCAGCGCCGCTGATTATCATCGGGGTGGGGCTGTCCATCGCCTACCGCGCCAATGTGTGGAACATCGGGGCCGAAGGACAATATGTCGTCGGCGCCTTGGCGGGTACGGGCGTGGCGCTGGCGACCTATACCATGAGCGGCCCGTGGATCTTGCCGCTGATGATCCTGGCCGGGGTCGCGGCCGGCGCGCTTTATGCCGCCATACCGGCCTTGCTCAAGACGCGGCTCAACGTCAACGAAATCCTGACCAGCCTGATGCTGACCTATGCGTCGATCCAGCTGATCTATTACCTCATCCGCGCGCCCTGGAAGGACCCGATGGGCATCGGCTTTCCCCAAACTCGGCTGTTCGCCGAATCGGCGCGGCTGCCTACGGTCATCCCCCACACCATCGTTCATCTCGGCGTGCCGATCGCCATCGTCGTCGCTTTGGTGGCGTGGTTCATCATGTCGCGCTCGGTGTTCGGCTATCGCATGCGCGTGGTCGGCGCGGCGCCCCATGCCGCCCGCTATGGCGGGTTCAGCGAAAACAAGACCATCTGGCTGGCCATGCTGGTCAGCGGTGCCCTTGCCGGCCTGGCCGGCGTGCTCGAAGTGGCCGGCCCGTTCCAGCGCATGGTGCCCGGCTTCGCCACGGGCTATGGGTTCACCGCCATTATCGTGGCGTTCCTCGGGCGGCTCAATCCACTGGGCGTGATCTTTGCCGGCATCGTCATGGCCATCACTTTCGTGGGCGGGGAAGTGGCGCAGACCACGATCAAACTGCCCGATGCCGCGACCGGCATCTTCCAGGCCATGGTGCTGTTCTTCCTGCTCGCAGGCGACTTGCTGGTGCGTTACCGTATCCGGCGCGTGGTCCGAACCCCGGCCGGGGCGGCCTGATGGATATCCTCATTCCCATCATCGTGACGCTGGTCGGCGCGGCGACGCCCATTCTCCTCGCGGCCTTGGGTGAACTGGTCGCCGAAAAAAGCGGCGTGCTCAATCTGGGTGTCGAGGGCATGATGCTGGTCGGCGCCATCAGCGGGTTCGTGGCGCAATACTATAGCGGCAATCCCTACTTTGCCTTGCTGTGCGGCGCTTTTGCGGGCGCCGCGGTGTCGCTGATCTTCGCCTTCCTGACGCTCAGCCTGTCGGCCAACCAGACCGCGACGGGGCTGGCGCTGACGATTTTCGGCACCGGGCTGTCGGCCCTGGCCGGTGCACCTTACGCGGCCAAGCCGATCGGGCTGATGGCGCCGCTGTTTCCCGATGCCCTGGCCGATCATCCGATCTGGCGCGTCGTGTTCGGCTATTCGTTTCCGGTTTACTTCTCGTTCGTCATGGTGGGCGCCATCTGGTGGTTTTTGCAGCGCACACGCGCGGGGCTGATCCTGCGCGCCGTAGGCGAAAACGACCATTCGGCCCATTCCATCGGCTATTCTGTGGTCGGCATCCGTTATGGCGCGGTCGTGTTCGGCGGCGCCATGGCCGGAATCGCCGGAGCCTGTTTTCCGCTGCTGCTGACCCCGCAATGGGCCGAAAGCATGACGGCAGGGCGCGGCTGGATCGCCGTTGCCCTGGTCGTCTTCGCCTCATGGCGGCCGTTCCGGCTGCTGGCCGGGGCGTATCTATTCGGCCTCGTCATGACCATGGAGCTTTATGCCAAGGCCGGTGGCGGGCCGCTGGCCGTCATTCCTTCCGAGATGTGGGCGGCCTTGCCCTATCTTGCCACCATCGCCGTTCTGGTGCTGATTTCCCTTCGGCGCGACGCGTCCACCAATGCCCCGGCCTGCCTCGGCAAGCCGTTCCTGCCCAGCAATTGAGGAAGCCTTGTGGCTTGCTCGATCAACAAAAACGTCATCCAGGAGAGATCATGACCATTTCACGCCGCAACATCCTCAAGATCGGTGGCGCCGCCGCCGCCCTGCCGCTGCTGGGCAGCAAGGCGTTCGCCCAGACCGAACCGCTCAAGGTCGGCTTCATCTATGTCGGCACCATCAACGACAATGGCTATAACTATGCCCACAACCAGGGCCGAATCTACCTGCAGGAACAGCTCGGCGATGCGGTGGTCACCACCTATGTCGAGAACGTGCCCGAAGGTCCCGACTGCGAGCGTGTCATCCGCGAATTGGCCCAGCAGGGCAACAAGCTGATCTTCACCACCAGCTTCGGTTTTGGCGATGCGACGATCAAGGTCGCCCAGGAATTCCCCGACGTGGCGTTCGAGCATGCCACCGGCTACATGAAGGCCGACAATGTCGGGCTCTACAATGCCCGCTTCTACGAAGGCCGCGCCGTTTGCGGCACCATTGCGGGTCACCTGTCCAAGACGGGCAAGGCGGCCTATATCGGCTCGTTCCCGATCCCCGAAGTGGTGATGGGCATCAATGCGCTGGCCCTGTCGGCTCGCCGCATCAATCCCGCCTTCACGGTCAAGCCGGTCTATATCTCCACCTGGAACGATCCGGCCAAGGAAGCCGATGCGGCACGCGCCTTGATCGACCAGGGCGTCGATATCATCGCCCAGCACACCGACGGCCCGGCGGCGCTGCAGGTGGCGCAGGAACGCGGCATTGTCGGCGGCTTCGGCCAGGGCGCCGACATGACCGCCTTTGCGCCGGAAACCCAGCTGACGGCGATCATCGACCACTGGGGTCCCCATTACCTGGCCTCCGCCAAGGCGGTCATCGCCGGCACCTGGACGGCGGGCGATACCTGGGAAGGCCTCAAGGAAGACGTCGTGCAGATCGGGCCGTACAATGCCAAAATCCCGGCCGACGTCGTTGCCGACGCTGAAAAGATCAAAGCTGGCCAGATAGATGGCTCGTTCAAGATCTTCACCGGCCCGATCAAAGACAATACCGGCACCGAACGCGTCCCCGCCGGCGTGGCAATGACCGATGCGGAACTCCTGAGCATGGACTGGTACGTCGAAGGCGTCGAACAGCCGGTTTAATTGACTGATTTAGGAAATGCGAGGGGCGGGTCTTGGCCCGCCTCTTTTTGCGGGCAGACACCCTCATCCGGCGCTACGCGTCACCTTCTCCCCGACGGGGAGAAGAATAGCAGCGCTGCGTCATCAAGATTCCTCTCCCCGTCGGGGAGAGGGTGGCCGAGCGAAGCGGAGGCCGGGTGAGGGGGGCTTGCCGCTACACCAAAGAGTACGGAGCGATGGGCGATTTCGTCATTTTCTATGAGTGGCTGAGCTTTGCGGTGCGGTGGACCCATGTGATCACCGCCATTGCCTGGATCGGCTCATCATTCTATTTCATCGCGCTCGACCTGGGCCTGCGCAAGACCCCCAGCCTGCCGCCGCTCGCCCATGGCGAGGAGTGGCAGGTGCATGGTGGGGGGTTCTATCACATCCAGAAATACCTGGTGGCGCCCGATTTCTTGCCCGAGCACCTGACCTGGTTCAAGTGGGAAAGCTACGCCACCTGGCTGTCGGGGTTTTTCCTTCTGGCGCTGATCTATTATGTCGGGGCCGATATCTACCTGATCGATCGCAATGTGCTGGACGTGCCGCAATGGGCGGGCATCGCGATCTCGCTGGGCTCGATCCTTTTGGGTTGGATCGTTTATAACCGGCTCTGCAAATCGCCGATCGGCCAGAGCCAGAACGGCCTGATGCTGGTGCTGTTCGCTATCCTGACGGCGATGGGTTGGGGCTATACGCAAGTGTTCACCGGTCGCGCGGCGATGCTGCATATGGGCGTGTTTACGGCCACCATCATGGCGGCGAATGTGGCGATGATCATCATTCCCAACCAGACGATCGTCGTGGCCGATCTCAAGGCCGGGCGGGTACCCGATGCCAAATACGGCAAGATCGCCAAGCAGCGCAGCCTGCACAACAATTACCTGACGCTGCCGGTGATCTTCTTCATGCTGTCCAGCCATTATCCGCTGGCTTTCGCCACGCAGTGGAACTGGATCATCGCTTCGCTGATCTTTCTCGTCGGCGTCGTCATCCGGCACTATTTCAACACCCGCCATGCCCGCAAGGGCAATCCGCACTGGACCTGGCTGGTCGCCGTCGTGCTGTTCATCGTCATCGCCTGGCTGTCGACCGGACCGAAAATTCCCGGCTCGGCCGGCGAAACCGTAGCGTCGCGGGCAGCCGAGCCGTTCATGAGCGCCAAGCACTTTGCCGCCGCAAGCCTTGCGGTACAAACGCGCTGCGCCATGTGCCATAGGGCTGAACCGGCCTGGCCCGGCATTTACGAGGCGCCCAGGAACGTCATCCTCGACAACGACATCGCGATCGCCAATCATGCCAGGGATATCGCCATCCAGGCCGGCTATGCCCATGCCATGCCGCCCGGCAATGTCAGTGAAATCACGCCCGAGGAGCGCGCCTTGCTGGTGGAATGGTATCGCGAAGGCTCGGCGCTATGACGCGCACCGTTCTACGCGGGCGGGTGCTGACCTTCCGGTCGGAACCGCAGGGACTGGATGACGCGGCCAGCTATCGCTATCTCGAGGATGGCGCCATCGTCATTGCCGATGGCAAGATCGTCGCGCTGGAGGATTTCTCCGCAGTCGACACCGACGATGCCCAGATCATCGATCACCGCCCGCACCTGATCCTGCCGGGCTTTATCGATCTGCATGTGCACTATGTGCAAAGCCAGATGATCGCGTCCTATGCCGGCTCGCTGTTGGAATGGCTCAACAACTATACCTTCATCGAAGAGCAGAAATTCTCCCAGCAAGGCCATGCCGGCGCCATCGCCTCGGCCTTTTACGACGAATTGATCCGCAATGGCACGACGACTGCGGTGGCTTATTGCTCCAGCCATCCGCGTTCGGTCGATGCCTATTTCGCCGAAGCCGAAAAGCGCAACATGCTGATGGTGGGCGGCAAGGTGATGATGGACCGCAATGCGCCCGAGGCGCTCTGCGACACGCCGCAATCGAGCTATGACGACACCAAGGCGCTGATCGCGCGCTGGCACGGGCGCAGCCGCGGGCTCTACGCGATCTCGCCACGCTTCGCCATCACCTCGTCGCCCGAACAGATGGAAATAGCGCGGGCTTTGGTCGCCGAGCACCCCGAATGCCATGTGCAGACCCATCTGAGCGAGAACGATGCCGAGATCAAGTTGTCGATGGAGCTCTACCCTGGCGCCAAAGACTATACCGGCATTTACGAGGATTTTGGCCTTCTGGGTCCGAGGACGCTGATCGGCCACTGCATCCACCTCAATCATCGCGAGACGCACGTGCTGGCGGAGACCAAAGCGGTCGCCGTGTTCTGCCCCACCTCGAACCTGTTCCTGGGCAGTGGCCTCTTCGATCGGGAACGGCTGATGATGGCGGGCGTGCGCATCGGGGTAGCAACCGACATCGGCGGCGGCACCAGCTATTCCATGTTGCGCACGCTGGACGAGGGCTACAAGGTCCTGCAATTGCGGGGGCAGCGCCTGACGCCGTTCGACTCGTTCTACATGATGACGCTGGGCAATGCCCGGGCATTATCGCTGCAAGGCACGATCGGAACTATCGAAAGCGGCTGTTCGGCTGATTTGGTTGTGCTCAACGCTAACGCAACGTCAGCAATGGCGCTGCGAATGCTAACGGTTGCTAATCTCTACGAAGAGCTTTTCCTGTTGCAGACGCTTGGGGATGACCGCGCCGTCGCCGAGGTCTATGTTGCTGGTGCACCAGCAAAATCCAGCCTTGCTTCCTGATTCACCGACGAGGACCTCCCCATGAGCGACTATCTGGTCAAATCCGGCCTTTCGGTGAACAAACTGCTGGTCAATTTCATCGAAAACGAAGCCTTGCCGGGCTTGGTGGTCACTGCAGATCAGTTCTGGAACGGCCTTGCGGGGCTGGTCGCCGAACATGGCCCGACCAATGCCGCGTTACTGGCGCGGCGCGATACGTTGCAGAGCAAAATCGACGATTGGCATCGCCGGTACGGCCCGGTCGCCAACAACCCGCAGGGCTATGAGTTCTTCCTGCGCGACATTGGCTATCTGATTGAAGAGCCTGCTGATTTTACCATCGAAACAGCCGGCCTCGACCCCGAAATCACCACGCTGTGCGGCCCGCAACTGGTGGTGCCGGTCAGCAATGCGCGCTATGCGCTGAACGCGGCCAACGCCCGTTGGGGCAGTCTCTACGATGCGCTTTATGGCACCGACGTCATCGCGCGCGACGGCGATCTGGCGCCTGGTTCGGCCTTCAACGCCGCTCGCGGCCAAGCGGTCGTGGCGCGGGCGGCCGAGTTTCTGGACACGGCCTTTCCACTCCAAACCGGCAGCCACCGCGACGTCACCAGCTACCACGTCGAAAAAGACGGCGAGCGGCGCGTTCTTGTCGCCGCGACCGCTGAGGGGCGCACGCAGCTCAAGGATGCTGCTGCATTCGTCGGCTATGGCGGCACGCAGGACAAGGGCGAACTCGTCCTGCGCCATCACGGCCTGCATGTGATCCTTGTCATCGAAGCGGGCAGCGTCATCGGTGCCATGCACCCCGCTGGGCTCAGCGACATCATCGTGGAAGCCGCGCTGACGACGATCCAGGACTGCGAGGATTCGGTTGCTGCGGTGGATGCCGAAGACAAGGTCGGTGTCTATCGCAACTGGCTCGGGTTGATGACCGGCACATTGCAGGACAGCTTCGAAAAAGGCGGTCGCCAGGTGACCCGCACGCTCCAGGCCGACCGGACCTATAAGGACATCAGCGGGCAGCCGCTCGTGCTCAAGGGCCGTTCGCTGTTGCTGGTGCGCAATGTCGGGCATCTGATGACCAGCGACGCGGTGCGCGATGCGGAGGGTAGGCCCATCGGTGAGGGGCTGCTGGATGCGGCGGTGACCGTGCTCTGCGCCATGCATGACAGGCTGAACAGTCGTACGGGCGCAATCTATATCGTCAAGCCCAAGATGCACGGGCCCGAGGAAGTCGCCTTTGCCTGTGCGATTTTTGCTTCGGTCGAAGTCATGCTGGGTCTTGCGCCACGATCTATCAAGATCGGGATCATGGACGAGGAACGCCGGACATCAGCCAACCTCAAGGCTGCAATCCGTGCGGCGCGCGAGCGGGTATTTTTCATCAATACCGGTTTTCTTGACCGGACAGGGGATGAAATCCATACCTCGATGGAAGCCGGCCCGGTGTTGCGCAAGGACGAGATCAAGTCCGAACGCTGGATCGCGGCCTACGAGGATCGCAATGTGCTGATCGGGCTGGCTTGTGGCTTCAGCGGCCGGGCGCAGATTGGCAAGGGTATGTGGGCGCGGCCCGATGATATGGCGGCGATGATGAGTGCCAAGATCGGCCATCCCAATGCCGGGGCGAACACGGCCTGGGTGCCGTCGCCGACAGCGGCAACCCTGCATGTATTGCATTACCATCAGGTCGATGTGTTCGAGGCGCAACAGCGTCGCCACAACGAGGCAACGCCGAGCTTGGACGAGTTGTTCTCCATGCCGGTCCAGGTGCCTTATTCGCTGAGCCGCGACGAGATCACGCGCGAGTTGGAAAACAATGCGCAGGGCATTTTGGGGTATGTGGTGCGCTGGGTGCAACAGGGAATTGGCTGCTCCAAGGTGCCCGATATCAACAATGTGGGGCTGATGGAAGACCGCGCCACCTGCCGGATTTCCTCACAGGCGGTCGCCAATTGGCTGCGTCATGGACTGGTCAGCAAGGATGAGGTGATTGCCACGTTCGAGCGGATGGCATCGGTGGTGGATGCGCAAAATGGCGGCGATCCGGTATATCGGCCGATGAGCGAGAACTATCAATCGGTCGCATTCCAGGCGGCGCTCGACTTGGCGCTGCACGGTGCGGACCAGCCGGCCGGCTATACCGAGCCGATCCTGCATGGGCGGCGGGCCGTGGTGAAGGCGCGAGAGGCAGCTCGCCGGTAAGGCAGTCCTGAAGCGCTGCAAGGTTATCTCTTGCGCATTCGGTTTTGCGACCACAAAGGCGGCGGCCAAGGCCATGATCCAGATGCGGAACGACCACGGCGCCGTCGATCGTGGGGCGTTCAGCAGTTTCACTGGTACCGTTGAGACTTTGGATTAGCTGGCCTTGCAGTTCCGTCCTTAGCTGGAACCGGAGAAGTCGGCGCACGTTGACTGGCACGAGAGGCCGGGAGCCCAGTATGGAAACCTACGATCCAAAAAAGAACACGACCGATGTGCGACAGGCCAGCCCGCGTACAATGAACCTGCGGGTCCTGGTGTTTTCGCTGATCGGCATCGTCGTGCTGTTTGCCATTGTCTATGCCATCTATACCGGCACGCAGCCGAATCCGAACTAGGCGATCATGGCTAGGTTGGTCAAGGTTGGACGCGAACACCTGACGATCTCGCGACAGCGCAAGGGCAAGGGGTTTTCCTATATCGACGGTAACGGCGCCCTATTGGCGGATGCCGTAGCCAAGGCACGGATCCGAGCGCTGGGGATACCGCCGGCGTGGAACACCGTGCATATCGCCAGCCATCCACGTGGACATATCCAGGCGCTGGGCACGGACGAAGCCGGTCGTGTGCAATATATCTACCATGCCGATTGGGAGGCCCGCCGTGATGGCAAGAAGCAGGCTCGTTTGGCGCTGCTGACGGCGGCGTTGCCCCGACTGCGTCGCAAGGTGCAGGCGGATTTAAGTGCCGAGACCGGGTCTAAAGTGTTGGCCCTGGCGATCGCCGTCGACCTGATAGACCGAACCGCGATGCGTGTCGGGCGCGAAAAGTATCTTGAAACCAGCGGTACGCGCGGCGCGGGGACGCTGTTTTCGCGCGACGTGCAGGTCGATGGCGACAAGGTGTGCATGGTGTTCGACGCCAAAGGCGGCAAACGCGCGGATTATTGCATCAGCGACGCGAAACTGGCCGCCGCCTTGGACCGGATCAAGACGCTGAGCGGCAAGCGGCTGTTGGTTTATCGCGAACCGGAAGGCCGGGTGCGACCGATCAAGACCAGTTCTATCAATGCCTACCTACGCGAGCTGGCAGGGGTGGATATCTCGGCCAAGGATTTTCGGACGCTACATGCCAGCGCCATGGCGGGCGAAGCCTTGGCGCGATTGGAGACCGGAACCTCGATTTCAGCCAGGCGCCGGCAAATGGCGCAAGTCACCCGAGAGGTGTCTGAAGTGCTGCGCAACACGCCCATGATCTGCCGGAAATCATATATCGCGCCATGCCTGTTCAAACTTTTCGACGAGGGCAAACTGCAAGATCTGTGGGCGGCAGCCGGGCAGGGCAAGACCGGGCTACGCCAGCGCGAGCAGCGTTTGCAGACGGTATTGGCCGCTGCGGGCTAGCCATTTTCCTTGAACAGGACTTCCCGGTCCTGCGTAAAGTTAGCCAGCAATGGAATGGCCGCGCCGCCCATAGCCCGTGCGCCGCTGCCCAACGCGCCTTCTGCGAGACCGAAGGGCGACAACCCCTGCTGGTTGACACGCTGCAGGGCCATCCTCGTGCGGCCAATAATCGCTTGGCGTACGCTGGTGGGAAAAGCGCCATCGATGATGACGGTCTCCACGTCGATCACGGCAATGGCGGCGACAATGGCAAGCGCAAGGCTTTCGGCCACCTCCTCGATCCAATCGTGCAGCACCGGCCCTAGATTTTGTCCCCAATCGTCGGGTGATTGCCACAGCAAGTCAGCCTCGCGCCCCTGTTCGATCAGTTTGCGCTCCAGCACATAGATGGAGGCGATATTCATCAACTGGCCTGGTGAGCCGGCGTGAGCGGGCATGGAGCCCAATGCACCGGCATTGCGGGTGCGCCCGGGAAACAGGTGGCCATCGAGCACCAATCCACCGCCGATAAATGAACCAATGAAAACATAGAGATAATCGATGTAGTCAGCGCCGTTGCCAAACATCAGTTCGGCGGCGCAGGCTGCGGTTATGTCGTTGGAAAAATACACCGGCCATTGGCACAGCCGCGCCAAGTCGGCACGAATGTCGATACCGCGCCAGGCCTCGATATCGGCTTGCGGCGCGCCGATCTCTTGCGCCCAGGTCCACATCTCGTAGGGTGCCGCAATGCCCAGCCCGGCGATGCGCGCGATTGCGTCGGGGGATAGGCTTTGCTGCAATTGCAGCAAGCCTTGAACGGCGAATTCGCGGACGCCTTCAGGCGTTGGGTAGGGGTAGGTCTGATGCAGTTTGCACTTCACCTCGCCCACGAAGTTGATGAGGTAAAGGTCGACGCTGCGCCGCCCGATCTTGAGGCCGAAGGCAAAAGCGCCGTCAGGGTTCAACGAATAGGGCACCGAAGGCTGGCCCACCCGACCCCGTTGGGCGTGGCCGCGCCGTAGCAAGCCGTCCGCCTCGAGCTGATTGGTGATGATGGAAATGGTTTGCGGCGAAAGACCGGTCATGCGCGCAATATCGGCCTTGGGCAAATTGCCGTGCCGGCGGATCAACGAAAGCACCAGGCGTTCATTGTAGAGGCGCACGCCGCTCTGGTTCGTGCCGCGGCTCAAACCGTCCGAGCGCTTCTGGCGAATTTCGGCTCGGGCAGGCGACACCGGCTCCTCCTTTCGCATCAGGCCTTTACCTGTTCGCCATTGGCGTTAGATCGCGCTTTTTTGCAACCGATGCGTTCAAGCAATCATGCGTGACTGCATAAATCGAACCTTCGCTTTGACGCTGTCAATTAATAAATCCACTGGATTAACTTATTGACAGGCGTGGGCCGATTTGCTGATGATGGGTTCACGGTGGGTGGGATGACGTGGTCACCAAGGCTGCCGTAAGCGCGAACGCACCTTGCAGATCAACTGCGGGCGATCGCGAGAGGAACCTCGGAGGAGAGATCATGCATAGAATGTTCAGAGTCGCGGCCGCTGGTGCCGTGATGCTCGGTTTGGTTGCAGGCAGCGCGGCGTTCGCGCAGGACAAGCCTATCGTCGGGTTGATTACCAAGACGGAAGGCAATCCGTTTTTCGTCAAAATGCGAGAAGGGGCACAGGCCAAGGCCGACGAAATCGGCATCGAATTGCGCACTTTTGCCGGCAAGTTCGATGGTGACAATGACAGCCAGATCGCGGCAATCGAAAACCTGATCGCATCGGGTGCCAAGGGCTTTGCCATCGTGCCTTCGGATTCCAGCGCCATCGTGCCGACCATCCAGCAAGCCCGCGACGCCGGGCTGCTGGTGATCGTGCTGGATACGCCGCTTGATCCTATCGATGCGGCCGACGCGACTTTTGCCACCGATAACCGCAAGGCCGGCCATTTGATCGGCGCCTGGGCCAAGGGCACACTGGGCGATGCGGCGGCCAACGCCAAAATCGCGTTTCTTGATCTCGCGGTCAACCAGCCGACAGTCGATTATTTGCGCGACCAAGGCTTTATGGAAGGCTTTGGCATCGACGTGAAAGACGCCAATAAATACGGGGACGAGGACGATGCGCGCATTTGCGGGCATGAAGTGACAGGCGGCGCCGAAGACGGAGGTCGCACCGCGATGGAAACCCTGTTGCAGAAGTGCCCGGACGTAAACGTTGTTTACGCAATCAACGAGCCGGCCGCCGCTGGTGGTTTCGAGGCCTTGAAGGCCGCCGGCAAAGACGATGGTTCGGTGCTGATCGTCGCCGTCGATGGTGGATGCCCGGGCGTCGCCAACGTCAAGGATGGCGTGATCGGTGCGACCAGCCAGCAATATCCGTTGTTGATGGCCTCGTTGGCGATGGAAGCGATCAAGAAATTCGCTGAAACCGGCGAAAAGCCGGCCGTGACCGAGGGCTTGGATTTCTTTGATACCGGCGCGCAACTGGTTACCGACAAGCCGGTCGATGGTGTTGAATCAATTGATACGGCCAAGGGCACCGAGCTCTGCTGGGGCTGATCGCCTCTTGATGTCGCGGGACGCCCCGGGCGTCCCGCGCGTTTACCATCGTGGCAGCGAGGAGATTGAGTCGTGAGCGATGATGCGACAGGCACGTCCATTGCCGAAAAGGGCTTGGCTGGGGCACATCAAGGTGTCGCAAGTTTCGACGAGGATGCACCCAGTGCGATCCGCCGCTTGCAAGCCTTCCTCCACGCTTACCCGACAGCGATCCCGTTCATTGTCCTGATCGTCGGCATCGCGATTTTTTCGGTGGCGGCCGGTTCGAAATTCTTCGCGCCGTTCAATTTATCGCTGGTGCTGCAGCAGGTGACCATTATCGGCGTGCTGGGCATCGCCCAGACGCTGATCATCCTGACGGCTGGTATCGATCTGTCGGTCGGGGCCATCATGATCCTGTCCTCGATCGTGATGGGCCGATTGTCGGTGGTTGCGGGTGTGCCCGTGGAAGCCAGCTTCGCGCTCGGTATTGGCACCGGCATCCTCTGCGGGTTCATCAACGGCATCCTTGTGGCGCTGGTGAAGTTGCCGCCGTTCATCGTGACGCTGGGCACCTGGTCGATTTACGGCGCCATGGTCATCTTCATTTCGCAGTCCGAAACCATCCGCAGCCAGGATATCGCCTCGATTGCTCCAATGCTGCAGTGGATGGGCGCGCGCGTGCCAGTCGGGGGCGGTGCGGTGCTTACGGCGGGGTCTATGATGATGATCCTGATCGCTGCAAGCGTCTGGTACATTCTCAATCGAACGGCGTTCGGTCGCCATATCTATGCCACCGGCGACGATCCGGAAGCGGCGCGGCTGGCCGGTATCAACACCAGAATGACGTTGATCGGCGTTTACACGCTGGCCGGGTTCATCTGTGCCATCGCCAGTTGGGTGCTGATCGGACGTGTGGGTGCGGTATCGCCGCTCGGCAGCCAGACGGCTAATCTTGACTCCATCACCGCCGTAGTGATCGGCGGCACATCACTGTTCGGCGGGCGCGGCTCCATCGTCGGCACGCTCTTGGGCGCCTTGATCGTGGGCATGTTTCGCAACGGGCTGGCGCTCGCGGGTGTCGACGTGCTGTGGCAGGAATTTGCCGTTGGTGCGCTTATTATCCTGGCGGTCACGATCGATCAGTGGATCAGGAAGATTTCAGCATGAGCCAGCAATCGAGCGTTTTTCAGCCAGAGGCCATGCCGGCTGCCGGGCTTGAGCCGATCCTGTCGGGGCGTGGGCTGCAGAAGCGGTATGGCAAGGTGGTTGCCCTCGACAATGCTGACTTCGATTTGATGCCAGGCGAAATCCTCGCGGTAATCGGGGACAATGGCGCGGGCAAGTCGACGCTGATCAAGGCACTGTGCGGCGCCGTGACGCCCGACGCTGGCGTAATCAAGCTCGACGGATCACCTGTGCAATTCAAGTCTCCGATGGAAGCGCGGCTTGCGGGCATCGAGACAGTGTACCAAAACCTGGCATTGTCGCCGGCCTTGTCAATCGCCGACAATCTGTTTTTGGGACGCGAGATGCGCAAACCGGGGCCATTGGGCACGGTGTTTCGGCTGCTCGACCGCGCCGGCATGAACAAGCGGGCGCGCGAAAAGCTGAGCGAACTCGGCCTCATGACCATCCAGAACATCAATCAGTCGGTGGAAACGCTGTCGGGGGGACAACGCCAGGGGGTGGCGGTGGCGCGTGCCGCCGCATTCGGCTCCCGTGTCGTCATCATGGACGAGCCTACCGCAGCGCTGGGCGTCAAGGAGAGCCGCCGCGTGCTGGAACTGATGCTGGACGTCAAGCGCCGTGGCTTGCCGATCGTGCTGATCTCGCACAACATGCCGCATGTGTTCGAAGTTGCTGACAGAATTCACATCCATCGTTTGGGCAGGCGCATTGCGGTGATCAATCCCAAGGACTATTCCATGTCGGACGCCGTCGCGATCATGACCGGCGCCATGCCCCCACCGGCGGGTTGACGCGTTACGCCCCGTCCTGTCCATGCCCAGGAAAATCCAATGACGAAAGTGCGTGCCCTTGTTCTTGAACGCCAGCACCAGTTGAGCCTGCGCGATATCGATCTGCCGATGGAGGTCGGGCCCGGGATGGTCAAGATTGCTATCCACACCGTCGGCGTTTGCGGGTCGGACGTGCATTATTATACGCATGGCAAGATCGGCCCGTTCGTGGTCGATGCGCCCATGGTGTTGGGGCATGAGGCCGCCGGAACGATTGTCGAGGTGGGGGGCGGCGTAGCCCATCTCGCTGTTGGCGATCGGGTCTGCATGGAGCCTGGCGTTCCCGATCCCAACTCGCGCGCATCGCGGCTGGGCATGTACAATGTCGACCCGGCGGTGCGCTTCTGGGCGACGCCGCCCGTTCATGGCGTGCTGACCTCGGAAGTGGTGCATCCGGCCAATTTCACCTTCAAGCTACCCGATAATGTCAGTTTTGCCGAAGGGGCGATGGTCGAGCCGTTCGCGGTGGGCATGCAGGCGGCAGCCAAGGCCAGAATTGCGCCCGGCGACACGGCCGTGGTGCTGGGTGCTGGACCGATCGGCACCATGGTAGCCCTCGCAGCGCTGGCAGGTGGCTGCGCGCGGGTGATCATTGCCGATCTGGCGCAGCCCAAGCTGGATATCGCGGCCCGGTACCAAGGCATCATCCCGGTCAATATCCGTGACAAGAGCATCGTCGAGGAGGTTGGGCGCCTGACGGAAGGGTGGGGCGCCGACGTCGTGTTCGAATGTTCGGGCTCGCCGCATGCCTGGAAGACGATCATGGATCTGCCTCGGCCGGGTGGCACGATCGTCGTGGTCGGGCTGCCTGTGGAACCCGTCGCCGTTGATATCGCCGGCGCGTCCACCAAGGAAATCCGGATCGAAAACGTGTTCCGCTACGCCCATCAGTATGATCGGGCGATCGCCCTGTTCGCCTCGGGCCGGGTCGACCTAGAGCCGTTGATCTCGGAAACTTTCGCGTTCGAGGATTCGGTGAAGGCCTTCGATCGGGCCGTCGAGGCACGACCGAGCGATGTGAAGTTGCAGATCAGGGTGGCACAGTAGATGGACTTGGGTTTGCGCGATAAGGTGGCAGTCATCACCGGGGGAACAGTGGGTATCGGGCTGGCAGTTACCGAAGGACTGGCCGCTGAGGGAGTCAACCTCGTTCTGATCGGGCGTGACAAGAGCCGAGCCGAAGATGAGGCGGCGCGCGTGGCCAACGCATTCGGCATCATTGCCACGGCGATTTCTGCCGATGTGGCGACGGCCGCAGGGTGCGAGGCGGTCATAGCGGGTACGAAAAAGGCGTTTGGCGGCGCCGATATCCTGATCAACAATGCGGGCACTGGCTCCAACGAGACCATCCAGAATGCTGACGATGCCAAATGGCAATATTATTGGGACCTGCACGTGATGGCTGCCGTACGGTTGGCGCGCGGCGTAGTGCCGATGATGCAGCAGCGTGGCGGTGGCGCGATCCTTCACAATGCATCGATCTGTGCGGTACAACCGCTCTGGTATGAGCCGATCTACAATACCACCAAAGCCGCACTGATGATGTTTTCCAAGACGCTGGCCAATGAGGTCGTCGGTGACAATATCCGTGTCAACACGATCAATCCCGGCCTGATCCTGACGCCCGATTGGGTCAAGACCGCCAAGCAGATCGCTGGTGAAGATGGCTACGAGGCTCATTTGCAGGGGGTTGCCGACGAAGCCGGTGGGATGAAGCGGTTCGGTTCGCCGGCAGAGCTGGCAAGTTTCTTTGTGTTTCTCTGCTCCGACAAGGCCAGCTACTCAACCGGCAGCACCTATTTTGTCGATGGCGGCTGGCTGAAGACGGTTTGAGTACGGTTCCATCATCGCGCCAAAGCACCTGTGGCCAGAAACCAGTCAGGGAAAAAGGTGGCGGAGAGGATGCTTGGGAATGCACGGCCAGGTTGAACCCGGGCTTGCAGCACCACTCTCCACCGAGGCATGTAGCCTGTGGACGCAGGAACTACATGCCAACTGTGTCCAGGCGCTGCGAGCGCGCCCAGAAACTGACAATATTGGCCGCTTCGCGCCGGTAGGCGGGAAGATCAGCATGGCGGAGGAAAACGGCGGCGGCGCCGGCGTGATGCAGGGCATCCGCGATGTGCCGATCCGCCTGTTGTGCCATCACTGCTATTGGAATGGCGAGCGTGGTCGCCATTGGCGAAAGCGCGGTGACGAATTCCAGATTGGCGTCGCTATGGCTCTTGAGATCAACCAGCACCAGCGTGGGACAGATTCGGACTGGGCCGGCCAGTTGGCGCATCAGTTGTTCCATCGCCACGTCACTCTCGCCGAACAGCTCGACGCGAGGCGAGCCATGGGCCAGCAGCACGCGTGTCAGCATGCGCGCCGAATGGGCATCGTCATCGACCAAGGCCAGATAGGGTGTGTTTTCCACAGTCGAATGCATTGACATCCTGTTGCCATCGCAGCCGCCGAAGCTGGATGACAAAGACCAAAATCACCCTGCGTGAAGCAAAGGTGCCGGACGGAATAGAATTGAAGGGATACCAGCGGGGCCTGGCCACCAATACCTGCGCCGCGCAACACGACGCCTGCCCTATGATGGAGTTTTGGTCTGCCCGATAGGCGCATGCAGGTTACTTGCGGGTAACCCGTAAGCGTTTTACATGTAACGCGTGAGTATCAGCGGGAGCTTTGTGTGTCTGCCGCGGCGCCCGACCGTCAAGACGTCCTTACTGCGTTGGACCGCGTCCTAAGCTGGCCTGAAATGGTGCGCTCGCCTCAACTAGGTCGGTTTCTGGATTACATCGTTCGCCGGACCTTGGACGGTGATGAACAGGCGATCAAGGCCTATGCGATCGCCGTCGACGTCTTCGGACGGACCGGGAATTTCGATCCCCAAGCCGATCCAATCGTGCGGGTGCAGGCTCGGCGCTTGCGTAGCCTTTTGGAGCAATATTACGCCACAACCGGGGATGCCGAAGCTGTTCGCATCAGCCTGCCGGTCGGCCGCTATGTTCCAACATTCAGGCGGGTCCAAGCCGAAGCTGACGACGTCCCGAGTGTCGTGGTTCAGCCATCCACGGACCAGCGTGCGCGACCACATGGTGGGATTACCATATCCTGGCTCAGCCTGCTCGCCATCACGGTCGGGGTTGCGGTGGGCGCCTTTGCATTATCCAACTGGCGGCCAGGAGAAGCGCCGCTTGCTCAGGCCGGCATCAGTACAGGACCAAGGATTACGATCGTTGAATTTCAGGATTTGACCGGCGCGTCTGGTCGCAAGCCGGTCGTGGCCGGGTTGGCGTTGGAATTGGTGACCGACCTGAACGCGTTCGAGGACATCGATGCGCGCTATAGCAGCGGCGGTTTGCCGGGTGACACGGCCAACAACCGTAGTGACTTCATGCTCACCGGTATTGTCCGGCGCGCCGAGGATGCCGTTCAATATAGCGCCATCCTGATGGACACAGGTTCTGGCTCGGTGGTGTGGAGCCGGACGATCGCGGTCGATGAAGCCGATGCAATCCTGGCGTCAGAGCTCGATGACCTTTCGCGAACATTCAGCCTGGTGCTTGGGAGCCCGCGCGGTCCACTGCACGCGCCGGCGCGCCGGATGCTGGCTGGCACGACCTCACTCGAGGGTCGCGAAACGGAGTATTTGTGCCATGTCATGTTCGATCTTTATCGAGAGACGCAAACCTTGGACGGCGGTACCCGGGCCGCGGCCTGCTTTGCCGCCTTGCCCGAAACCCAAAGGCAAGCGGCCCTGACACTGGCTGAGTCGGCCAGCCTACTGGCGGATGGCATGGACGGTCCCGGCGGCCCGCCGCTTGTTGCGGTCGACGACCGGCTCCGCGTCGCGGGCGCCAATCTGGAGCGGGCGGCGGCACTCGCGCCGCTTAGCGGCATGGTTTGGGAACAGCGCGCGCGCTGGTTCGAGTTGCAAGGCCAGACCGATGCGGCGGGCGCCGCTTACGCCTCGTCCATTCAGCTCAATCCAGCCAATGCCGACGCATTGGCGGCCTATGCGCGATTGCTGGCATTGCGGGGCAATCTGGCCCAGGCCGAGCCGCTGTCGGACCAGGCGCTGGTCTCGCCCATGCCGCCCTCTTGGTACTACGGTGTGCCGACGTTGGTTGCCCTGCGCGATGGTGACCTGACCAAAGCTACCTCGAACGCCCAGACCTATTCCATTGCCGATCCCGAACTGGGTTCGGTTCTGGCGGTGACGGCGGCCTGGCGCGCCAAGAGCGCCAGGGTGGTCAGCCGTTACCTGCCGCAAGTGTTGGAAATCGCGACATTTCGAGCCTCCGGCCTCCTGCCGCGACTGCGCCAGCGGATCGGCGACGAGGCTTTGCTAAGCCAGATCGGACAAGCGCTCAGTGAGGCTGGCGCGCCCCGCGCGGCACTGGATGGCCCATTTTAGTGCATTGCCGATTGTGAGAACAAATTGATGACGAGCACGCCCGCCAGGATCAGTCCCATGCCGATCAAGGCCGGGGCATCGAGACTTTGCCGGTATACCAGGAATGCGATGATCGAAACCAGCACGATCCCGACACCCGACCAGATCGCGTAGGCGACGCCGACAGGAATGGTCTGAAGGGCCAGGGAGAAAAAATAGAAGGTAATGCCGTAGCCAATGACCACGACGGCAGTCGGCAGTGGTTGGGTAAAGCCCTGCGAAGCACGCAGGAATGAGGTGGCGATGACCTCACCGACGATGGAAATGGTCAAAAACACGGCGCCCATCAAAGTTGTTTCCCGATAAAGATGGTTTCGGCCAGAGCGACGAACGTTCGGCCGCGCTCCTCGAAATTCTTGAATTGATTGTAGGACGGTGCACCGGGCGAGAGGATGACAGTGTCGAAGGACTGCCGCTGCTGGTGTAGCGTGTGCATAGCCTGTCCGAGATCGGGCGCCTCGATAACAACGATCGAAGGCGCTGCCTCGCGGGTGGCCGCAGCCAATCGTGCCCCGGTCACCGGCAGGCATACCAGGATGGTGACGCCATAGCCGGACAGTAGCGTGGCAAGTTCGGCATAGTCCTGCTCGCGCTCGTGACCGCCCGCGATCAGGGCCAATCGCGTGCCCTTGTATGCGGCCAGGGCCGCCTTGGTGGCTTCGGGCGTCGTCGAGATGGAATCATTGACGAAAACGACGTTGCCCAGCCGATGTTCTTCAAGGCGATGGGGCAGGGGAACGAAGGCTGCGATACCGGCGACGATGCCATCCAGCGTAGCGCCGGCTGCCAGGGCGATAGTGGCAGCCAAGCGGGCGTTGTCGAGATTATGGCTGCCCTTGAGGCGGGAGCCGAGGACGGCCTTGTCGATGACCTGCATTTCTTCGCGCGTAAGGTCCCGCAACAGGCGCCGGTGGTCGCGCACGGCGCGGGCCACGAGCGCATTGCCCTTGGCCCCCGCGCCCAAGGCCACGGCAAAGCCGCCGTCGCGATCGATCAGATGCAGCTTGTCGGCGAAATAGCGCTCGACCGAGCCGTGCCAATCCACATGCTCGGGATAAAGATTGGTGATCGCGGCAATGTCGGGCAGGAAGTTCATGTCGGCAGTCTGGTAGCTCGACAGCTCGAGAATTACGGTTCGGTGCTTGGCGGCGATCTCCAGCGGCGCGAGGCCGACATTGCCGGCCAGTCCGGCGTCGATGCCGGACCGGGTCAGCATCAGGCAGGTAAGGGTCGCGGTGGTCGATTTGCCCTTGGTGCCGGTGATGGCGATAACGGTCAGCCCGTCCCGGTAGGCGGCGGCCCAAAGATTGAGATTGGAGGTAACGGGAATACCGGCGTCCTGGGCCAGCGCGAAAATCGGCTTGTACCGCGATACGCCCGGGCTTTTGACGATCACCCCGAAACGGCGTTCTGCGATCGCGGCCTTGAGGTCGTTTGGCGCAATGGTCTGCGCACCCTCGATGTTGGGCTCGCCGGTGTCGACGGTGACGAAGACGGGCAACTCGGGGTGGCGCGCCTTGAGGAAATCACGCGTCGATTTGGCCTCGCGCCCGGAGCCGTAAAGCAGGACGGGCTCCTCAAACCGCATAGGCGGCCACCTTGGCGGCAAGATCGGGGGGAATGTGGTGGTTGCGGCTATCGATCAGGCAATCGGCTAGCGCTGCCTGCAGGGCAGGCTCGCCATACTGCCGAAAAAGGTCCGCCTTGAGGGCCTTGACCACCGCGTCCTGATGCCAGTCGGCGTGGCGGGTGAGCGAATACAGACAGGCGGCGGCTTCGAGGATTTCGCCAACGCACTCCCAGGGTTTTTGCCCGGCCAGGCCCGAGAGTTCGCGGAACGAAGCTTCGTTTTCAAGTTTGTCCAAAAGGTTCTGGCCGAAAATGGACAGCAAGCGATCCTTGTGCATGAAGGGAGCAAAGATCAGGAAAACGAAGTGGCATTTGGGGCATTGGCCGCACCAGAGCGGGCCATCATGGCCAGCCAGGCGGAAATTGCGGTTGCAGCTGGAAAAGACGTGATCGAACTTGGTCTCGCGAGTGAAGAACGAAGCAATACGGGCTTCGGAATAGGGACGCAGCAACGAAAAGTATTGCAAGGCGCCGCCGGTGGCGCCAGCCAGCACGTCAGCGAGCAACCGTTCAAAGTCCAACGACTTGGAATATTGATGATTGGTCTCGCGCCCGTCGAACACGATATTACCTTCGCTCGCCGAGCGCTCGTTCGACAAAACGATGCGATCATAACCGAACAGTACGGCGCAAAGCGCGGCGATCATCGAATTGATGGCCGTGGAGGGCACGTGGCCATTGTAATAGCCCGGCTCCCGGCTCAGCCGGATCATCTCCTGGTCGAGCGTGCGGGTGACATAGAGTGGCTGCGTACCGATCCTATCGACAGAGGTCAGGATCGGACCCTTGGGATTGACGGCGAAGGGGGTAAACGCGATGCCGACATGGCTCAAAAGATCGACGCTGACCAGGGAATCTTTGCCGCCTCCGATCGGCAGCAAGGCGCGATCCGGCAACGCCAAAGCCGGGTTTGTGGTGGTGTCGTGCGGCGCAGAAACGCTGAGGCGGCCAAAGCGGAGGAGGTTGTTGCGGGCATAGAACTCGCCCAGGCCGTTCTCGTACACGTCGATCACAAAGGCACGTTCGGCGTCGGTCAGGGTCAGGTTGGGTGCACAAATTTCAAGTGGCGCCAGCAGTTTAAAATAGCTCACACCCAGGACAATGGCGGTCAGGTCCAGCAACTTGCGGAATGCAGCGGTTTCGGCCGCTGAAGCTGCGGGAGGAGGAAACTGCAAGACTTCAACGAAGTGCTTGTCCTGCAGCCCATAGGCGAAACGGGCAGTGCCGGTCTCGGCATCGAATTGAGGCCGCTCGATCAGGAATTGTGCGTTCAAGCCGGGTTACTGCCTTGATTGGACGGGCGCGCCGAGGCGGCGCCCCCTCTATATAGGTATTCCGCGGGCAATGGGAGGGCGCGGTGGGTCAGGAAATGCGCATCTGCATCCGCATGACGATGTCGTTGCCGAGCCTTTGAAAGCCGAACTCGCGCATGGTGCAGGTCCAGTCCTTGCCGGACCGTTCGATGCGGAACAGGTTGTAGCGGGCGGGGTCATCCAGCGTACCGCCCTTGGCGGCGCTGGCGGCGGCTACGCCGACCACCGGCACTTCATGGTTCAGTCCAGGCACGGAATGGATCGAGGAGCGATGGGTGTGGCCGTGCAGGATCAATTCGGCACCGTGCTCGGCGATGACCTTGCGGAACAGCTTGTGGCCCTTGAGCCCGAATGATGGATGCTGCAGTTCGGCATTGGGCGGATGGTGGATCAGCACGACGCGAAACATGCTGGCTTCGCCCAGGGCCGTCAGCATGCGCGCCAGGCGCTCGGCTTGATCCTGCTCGAAACGGCCAACGGCCAGAAATGGCCGGGTCGGCACCGCGCTGGAGCAGGACACCACGGCCAGATCGCCAAGGCGCCGCACAAATGGGAAATCAGCGCCCTCCAGCTTTTCGCCCCGCATATAGGGGCCCCAAAGCCGCTGCGCGGTTTCCAGGGCACCCTGCACATAGGCATCGTGATTACCGGGAGCCACGCAGATGGTGTCGCTGCTGCCCAATGCCTTGAGCCATTCGCCGGCGCGGGCGATTTCCGGGTCCAGCGCCAGATTGGTCAGATCGCCCGTGACGGCAATAAAATCAGGAGATTGGTGCTGCATATGCGCGACGAGGCTGCCCAGAGTCTCGCTGTTGAGCGCATCGTGCCGCCGCATTTTCCAGTTGAGGTAACCGGTGAGCCGTTTGCCCAACAGATCGCGGAACGCGACAGCTGGCAAGGGGGACAAGTGGATGTCGGAAATGTGGGCAAGGGTAATCATCAGGGGCGTAATGCCAGAAGCCCGGGCGCAAGAAAATGGGCAATTCGCCATCGTACCAATTTTGCGGGCATCAAACCTCTGCTACCGGTGGGACAAAGCGGGAGCCGACAATGCGAATGAATGGCTGGCAGAAGCTGCGGGCGGCAGCATTCCTCAACATCAAGGGCTTCAGCCAACGCATGACCCTGGGCGCGCGGGTCATGCTGATCGACGGCAATAAAATTCTCTTGATCAAGCACACTTATGTGCCGGGCTGGCAGTTTCCGGGTGGCGGGGTCGGACCGGGCGAGACGGTAGAAGCGGCGGCGCGACGCGAAGTGCTGGAGGAAAGCGGCTATGCCCTGACCGGGGCGGTGGACTTGTTCGGCATCTATCACAATCGCATCGCCACCAATCGCGACCATGTGGCCTTCTATGTTGGGCGACAGTTCGAGCAGAAGGTAAAATTCCGCCCCAACTTCGAGATTGCAGAGGTGTCATGGTTCGACAAGGCGGCTCTACCGGACGATGTCACCCCGGCTACATCCCAGCGCGTGGACGAAGTTTTCGATGGTACGCCACTCCGGGATGTCTGGGGCTACTAGAACCAATATTCAGGTCAGGAACGGCAGTTCCGGCCCAACGGGGATGATACGGCTCGGGTTGATGGTAATGTGGCTCCAGTAATAATGCGTGCGGATATGGTCGAGATCGACCGTGCCTTTGATGCCGGGCACTTCGTAGAGCGCCTTGAGATAGTGCGAGATATTCTCGTAGTCGGCGATCCGGCGCCGATTGCATTTGAAGTGGCCGACATAGACCGCGTCGAATCGGACCAGAGTGGTGAAGAGCCGCCAGTCTGCTTCGGTTATGCTGTCTCCGGTCAGGTAGGCGGTTTCGCCCAGCAGTTCCTCGACCCAGTCCAGGCTTTGAAACAGCGTGCCGACAGCCTCATCGTAAGCGGACTGGCTGGTAGCAAAGCCGGCTTTATAGACGCCGTTATTGATGTCGTCATAGATGCGGGCATTGATGGGATCGATGGTCCCGCGCAGGTCCTGGGGATAATAATCGTCGGTGTTTCCGGTCAATTCGTTGAAGGCCGAATTGAACATGCGGATGATTTCGGAGCTTTCGTTGCTGACGATGGTATTGCGCTGCTTGTCCCAAAGCACCGGCACGGTCACTCGGCCGGTGTAGTGTGGATCGGCCTGGGCATAGATTTGCCAGAGCGCGTCCTTGCCGAACAGCGCGTCGCCGGTGGAGCCTTCATCCGTGTTGAAGGTCCAGCCGGTTTCGTCTGGCATTTTCGGCGACACGACCGATACGGAAATCAAAGGTTCCAGGTTCTTGAGCTTGCGGAAGATCAAGGTGCGGTGGGCCCAGGGGCAGGCCAGCGAGACATAGAGGTGATAGCGGCCGGCTTCGGCAGGAAAGCCGCCTTCGCCGGACGGGCCGGCGCTACCGTCACCAGTTATCCAGTTGCGGTAGCCCGACTGGCTGCGCACGAATTTGCCGCCGGTCTTTTTCGTGTCGTACCACTGGGTCGACCAGTTTCCGTCGATCAACTGTCCCATAATCGTGCATCTTTCGGGTTGCGGGCCGGCGCGCGTCTGGACAACCCGACCGCATGGTTGGCGTTGTCTCACCGATAAAGCTGTTCAGGCTCGTTGATAATGTCACTCCAGGGTAACGCAGTGTTGTCAGTATGGCGCATGGGCAATAGGGGAGGACAAAAACTTTTGCCGATGCGGACGTTTTTGTTTACGTGGGGTCACCATGGTGCTAATGCGGAAATCAGGCGTGGAGGCGCCCAGGATGGTAAAGGTTTTGCTGGTGACACGACGACCCTGATGGGTCCTTGAACGGCGCTCTAGGAGCTGCCGATTTGTCCTTTGCATCCTTATCCTGGATCAGTCCCATGAGCTTCGTTCCCCTGCCTTCGGCTGTGGCCCTCCCCGTCCCTGCCGTCGGCCTGTTGAGTGTTCGCCTCTCCACGGCGGCCGACGACGCATTCATCGATGAATTGCAGGCCATTGCCTTTGGCCCCGGCCGGTTTGCCCGCACGGCTTTTCGGGTGCGTGAACGGTTTCCGATCGATACCAGCCTGAGCCTGATCGCCGAAGTCGACGGCGAGCCTTGCGGGTCAGTCTGGATGACGCCAATCAGCATCAGCGGGCTTAACGGCTATTTGCTGGGCCCGCTGGCGACGCATCCCAATTTCCGCAAGCGGGGCGCCGGCAAGCTTCTGGCTAGGGAAGTTACGCGGCTGGCCCTGGCGCGCGGGGAAGGCCAGTTCGTATTGCTGGTCGGTGACCAGGACTATTATTGCCCCCTGGGGTGGGAGATCACCACGCCTGGTGCCATCCAGTTCCCGGGCCCGGTCGATGTGACCCGCGTCTTGCTGTATGCTGAGGACAAGACCCTGGCGACGTCACTGCACGGGACGATTGCCGCTTTCAAACAGAGTTGAACGGCAAAAGAACACGTTCGCTTGCCCGACAGACGCAAAAAGGATGCAGGGCGCGCGATCCTGCCCTAGGCTGCGCGCTTGAGAACGCCATTTGGGTGCGCCGTGTCCTTTAACGACGCTGTTATTGCTCGCATTGCCTCGCGCCTGCTCCGCAAGCCGCCGCTGCCCGTCGAGGCTAGCAGGCTCGTGCCCGATTGGACGCCTGCCAAACCGTTCGAGCGCCTGCCGGTTCCGGCGGCGGTGCTGATCGCGCTGGTCGAGCGGCCCGAGGGCCATACCGTGCTCTACACCGAACGATCGCCCGACCTGCGCTCGCATTCGGGGCAGGTGGCCTTTCCGGGCGGCAAGATCGATCCGGACGATCGCGATGCCGGGGAGGCGGCACTGCGCGAAGCCAATGAGGAAGTGGGCCTGCAGCGGGCAGATGCCCGCATAATGGGGTTCATGCCGAGCTATTTCACCGGCAGCAATTACCTGATCACGCCCGTGGTCGCACTGGTGGTGACGGCACGGCCGTTCGTGCCCAATCCCGGCGAGGTCCACTCGATTTTCGAGGTGCCGCTGGCGCGTATCCTGGATGCGCAGAGTTACGGCCAGTTTCGCATCCACCGCGGTAATCACGAGCATCGTACGTGGCAGATCGATCATGACGGCCACACCATCTGGGGCATCACGGCCAATCTGACGCGGCAGTTCTGCGACCTGGCCATGGCCGAGGACGCGGCATGAGTGCGCTTGCCTCGGCCGAAGCCCGGCTGCGAGATGCCGAATGGTTCAAGCGGACCGAGACGCAGGCGATCTTTTCGATCCTCGATGGCACGTCGGGGCGGACGCGAGCCGTGGGTGGCGTGGTTCGCGATACCTTACTCGATCGGCATCGCGATAATCCCGACGTGGATTTTGCCACGGAGTTGCTGCCTGACGCGGTGGTGCGGCGCGCCGGTGCCGCCGGCATTGCCGCCTATCCGACGGGCATCGAGCACGGCACGGTCACGCTGCGGCTGGGCGACACGGTGGCCGAGGTGACGACGCTGCGCCGTGATATCGTCACCGACGGACGCCATGCGCAGGTGGCGTTCGGCACCGACTGGCTCGAGGATGCGCAACGGCGCGATTTTACCCTCAATGCGCTGTACGCCAGTGCGTCGGGCGCGCTGTTCGATCCGCTTGAGGGGCTGGACGATTGCCTGGCCGGCCGGGTTCGATTCATCGGCGACCCGGCGCGGCGGATTGCCGAAGATGGGTTGCGGGTTTTCCGGTTCTTCCGGTTTTCTGCCAGTCACGGGAGGGAGATTTTCGATCCGGCCGGGTTGGCGGCGTGCGCGCAGGCGGTGGATAGGCTTGCTCACCTGTCGGCGGAGCGGGTGGGCGCCGAGATGGTGCGCATGCTGTCGCTGCCCCAGATCGCCAGCACCCTGCGCGCCATGACGCGGATCGGGCTCGAAGCGATGGACGAAGACCTGTTGATGGCCCTCAAGAGCTATGAACGGCAGGCGGGCCGACCGTGGTTTGAAGGGCGGCTTGCGCTGGTGCTCACGCGCCAGTCTGCCGACGCCGTCAGGCAGCGGTGGCGCCTGGCCAATGCCGATATCGATGCGGCCCTATCGGTCCTCAAAGCCAGCGCGCTGCTGCGCGCCTTTTCCGTCAACGAGGCGGTTTACCGGTTCGGTGCTTTGATGCCGGTGGCGGTCGATATCGCTGCCGTGGAAGCCGGATGGGGTGAGGCGGGCAAATCGGCGGTGCAGGAACAGATCGATGCCGTCAGCCCGCCACGCTTTCCTATCGGCGGCAATGACCTGATCGAATTCGGCATGCGACCGGGGCCCGATATCGGCCTGGTCCTGCAGCGGTTGGAATGTCGGTGGATCGAGAGTGGGTTCACCCTCGATCGACAAGACCTGCTGGATCTCGCGGGCGCCTGATTAGGGCCTGGCAGGCGCGTCGGTATCGACGATGCGCTGCTTGATGCGCTCAATCATGTCGGGCCGAATTTCCGTTTCGCCATGCAAGTTACGCAGATTTTCGACGGCGCGACGCACCACTTCGGCTTCGTTGTCTGCCTCGGTATGCCAGGTCGACCCGGGGATCAACGTACCGGATTCAAAGCGTTTCATTGCGTCCTCCTTGGGTTGCGACAGCAAAACGCTGCTTGTCGGAGAGAGTTCCGTCAGTCGTCGGTGAACAGGCCGAGGTGGTTGAGGCCTTCGAGCCAGGTGCCCTCGTCGGTGCGTACAACTTCGCGGGCGATGACGCCGCTTTCTGCGGCTATGGCGTCCGCCAGCTCGCGAGCATGGGTAACAACCCAGATTTGCGTGCGCTCGGCGGCTTTGACAATAATGCGCGCCAGCACGGCAAGCAGATCGGGGTGCAAACTGGCTTCAGGTTCGTTCAGCGCGATGAACGGCGGCAGGCGATAGGACAGCAGCGCGCCCATCAAAGCCAGAAATTGCAGCGTCCCGTCGGAGAGTTCATGAGCGGCAAAGGCGCGCTTTGGCATTTCGGGAAACTGCATTGCAAAACTGGCATTGTCGCCTGGTGGTGGCACTACAAGTTCAGCGCCCGGAAAAGCGTCGGCTATGGCACGATCCAGGTCGACAGTTTCCTGGCGAATATGGCGGAGCGTTGCAAAGACTGCGCCAAGATTACTGCCGTTCGACGCCAGTAACGGGGAGGTTATGGCGTGCGACGGCCGGCGGAGCGGGGAGTCAGCATCGGTGCGAAAGCCGTGATAGAAGCGCCAATTGGCCAGAGTATCGCGCAGAATGCCAAGCTCCGACCGGCCGCTGCGCAAATTTGCGAGGGCCGTCTCGCTGGCAAGAAGCCCGTCATCGACCAATTCCCGCTGGCCACCGCCGTTGCGCGCCCAGACTGCGTTCGCCTTGCGCTCCATCAAGACGACAGGCTTGCCGCGCGCCGAGATCGTGACCGCTTCGGCCTTGATCTGGGCTTCCAAGGCAAAGGCGGCGCTCGCCTCCCTGGGCGGAAAGCCCAGTTCAATGCGGTAGGTGGGGCTGAATTCGGTATCGCCAACGCCTTCGAAGCTGGCTTCCAATTGCAGGCGGTGTGCCTCTCCCCGCCAATAACCGTCTGTGCGGTAGCGCTCGTCGAAGGAGCCATCGGCGGAGAGGTTTTTGCCCCCGGCCCAGAAGATCGAGCCGAGGCCGCCGTCGCGGGCGATTTCATCGGCCAAGCTGCCGCGTGCCGCGGCTTGAAGCAGTTCGAGCGAACGATAAAGATTGGTCTTGCCGACGCCATTGCCGCCCACCAGTACGGTCAGCCGGCGCAGCGGAAACCTGATCTTGCGGACGGAACGGAAGCCGATGATTTCGACCGAAGACAAACTCATGGTTCAGGGCCAGCGCACTTGGGGCGGCAGGGAGGAGAGGATGGAATTGACGTTTCCGCCGGTCTTGAGGCCGAAGGTGGTACCCCGGTCGTAGAGCAGATTGAATTCGACGTAGCGGCCGCGGCGGACCAGTTGTTCGTGCCGGTCGGCCTCGCTCCAGGGGGTTTCGAAGTTGCGGCGGACGATTTTCGGATAGATCGAGAGGAAGGCTTCGCCAACGGCCTTGGTGAAGTCGAAGTCGGACGCCCAATCGCCTGAATTGTGATGATCATAGAAAATGCCGCCGGTGCCGCGCGGCTCGTTGCGGTGTGGCAGGAAAAAGTATTGGTCGCACCAGTCCTTGTAGTGCTGGTAGTCGACGCCGGGGCGGTCGACGCAAGCCCGACGCAAAGCGGCATGAAAATCCATGGTATCGGGATCGTCCTGGGTGCGGCGCCGGTCCAGCACCGGGGTCAGGTCGGCGCCGCCACCGAACCATTGCTTGCCGGTGACGATCATGCGCGTGTTCATGTGCACCGCCGGAACGTGCGGGTTCCAGGGATGCACGATTACCGAAATGCCAGAACTCCAAAATTGTGCACCGGCTTCGGTGCCCGGCATCTGCCGGGCAAATTCGGCGGAGAACTCGCCGTGAACGGTCGAGATGTGAACGCCGGTTTTTTCGAAGACGCGGCCATGGAGCATCGACATTTCGCCGCCACCGCCGCCGTCGCGCTCCCAAGGCGTGCGCAGGAAGGCGCCGGGGGCCAGATCGGCATTGGGTCCCTGCACGGTGGCCTCGATGGCTTCGAAGGCCCGGCAAAGCCGGTCGCGCAGGGCGCGGAACCAGTTCTGGGCAGCGTGTTTTTTCCCGTCGATATCGGGGGGCAGAGTCATGTCAGTTTCGCAAATCCGTCGGTCTGGCGCTTGGCTTCGCCTACAATCAAGGTGGCTGCAAGCGCCACGTTGATCGAGCGCAGGCCGGACCGCATGGGAATGCGCACCCGCATGTCGCAGATTTCGGCTACCGCCTCCGGAACGCCGGCGCTTTCGCGGCCGACCAGCAAGATATCGTCGGCGCGGTAATCGGCCGCATAGGCGGACTGCGTGGCCTTGGTGGTGAGCAGGACCAGCCGGCGGCCGGTGGCATGGCGCCACGCGTCGAAGGCGGCAAAGCCGGTATGCTCGACCACGCTGGCCTGATCCAGGTAATCGAGTCCGGCGCGGCGCAGCGACTTGGCGGAAAACACGAAGCCGGTGGGATGGATGATGTGAATGGCGACGCCGAGGCAGGCGCCGAGACGGATCAGCGTGCCGGTGTTGTGGGCAATATCGGGCTGGTAAAGGGCGAGATCGACCGGCATCGGCACTGCTTCCGGGTGAGGCGCAGGCGCGGCGAAACCGGCTCCGACGCGCTTGCTGCAAGGGAAAATGGGTATAGTGTCGCACTTGTCTCATGTCACTGCCGGGCGCTCTGGACAAGTGCCTGTGACAGTGCAAAAAGACCCTTAGTGACGTGGCCGCTTGAGGGCGGATGGCGATTGATTCCGCGTATGTTCATGCGGGTCTGCTGGCTGCCGGCGCGTCTCATGGGTATTGGACGGGGATCGTAACCTTGGCTACGCAAGCAGAACATCACGGGACGCGGCGCGACTTCATCTTTATCGCCACCGGGGCAGTGGGTGGCGTCGGGGTGGCTGCTGCGGTCTGGCCGTTGATCAATCAGCTCAATCCGGATGCTTCGACGCTGGCCCTGGCCTCTATCGAATTTGATCTGTCGGGCATCGAGGAAGGCCAGGGTGTCACCATTTTGTGGCGCGGCCTGCCGGTCTTCGTGCGGCACCGCACGGCCAAGGAAATCGAGGACGCCAAGGCAACGCCGCTGAGCGATCTCAAGGACCCCGAGACTGACGAGCAGCGGACCAAGGAAGGCCATGAGCAGTGGCTGATCATGATCGCGAACTGCACTCATCTGGGCTGCGTGCCGGTGGGCGAATCGGGGGAGTACAATGGTTGGTTCTGCCCCTGCCATGGCTCGGTCTACGATACGGCGGGCCGTATCCGCAAAGGGCCGGCGCCCAAGAATCTGGTGCTGCCGCCTTATGATTTTATCAGCGATACTCTGGTCCAGATCGGTTAAGGGGCATAGATGTCAGAACATTCGACTTACACGCCCGGAACCGGCATCGAGAAGTGGCTCGATGAGCGGTTGCCGATCATCAGGTTCTCCAAAGAACACCTGATGGACTTTCCGACGCCCAAGAACCTTAACTACTGGTGGACGTTCGGCGCGATCCTGGCGATCATGCTGGTGGTGCAGATCGTTACCGGCATTATCCTGGCGATGCATTATACGCCTAATGTCGACATGGCATTCGACTCGGTCGAGCACATCAAGCGCGACGTCAACGGCGGCCGCATCATCCAGGCGGTCCACTCGGTGGGCGCCTCGATGTTCTTTGCCGCGGTGTATATCCATATTTTCCGGGGTCTTTATTTCGGCTCCTACAAAGCGCCGCGCGAGATCCTGTGGATCCTGGGCGTGCTGATCTTCGTGCTGATGATGGCGACGGCATTCATGGGCTATGTGCTGCCCTGGGGGCAGATGAGCTTTTGGGCCGCAACCGTGATCACCAATATCTTCGGCGCCATCCCCGTGGTCGGCACGCCGATCCTGGAACTGTTGCGCGGTGGTTTTTCGGTGGGCAATCCAACGCTGAACCGCTTCTTCTCGCTGCATTACCTGCTGCCATTCGTGATCGCCGCAGTGGTTGTGCTGCATATCTGGGCGCTGCATGTGCCGGGCAATAACAACCCGATCGGCGTCGATGTGAAATCGAGCCGCGATACGGTTCCCTTCCATCCATATTACACGATGAAGGACCTATTCGGCATCGTGCTGTTCGCCATTCCCTTTGCCTGGTTCGTGTTTTTCGCGCCCGACATCCTGGGGCATCCCGACAATTATGTGATGGCCAATAGCCAGGTCACGCCGGCCCATATCGTGCCCGAATGGTATTTCCTGCCGTTCTACGCGATTCTGCGCGCTATCGATTTCAACATCCTGTTCATCAACTCCCAGCTTGGCGGCGTGATCTTTTTCGGTGGCTCCATCGTCATCCTGTTTTTCGTGCCGTGGCTGGACCGGTCCAAGGTTCGTTCGGGCACGTTCCGGCCGATGTTCAAATGGTTCTACTGGCTGTTCTTGATCAACTTCATCGCGCTGACCTATCTCGGCGCGGCGCCGGCAGAGGGCATCTACGTGGTGCTCGCCAAGGTGTGTACGGCATACTATTTCATTCACTTCCTCATCATCCTGCCGCTTCTCTCTCGCATCGAGACGCCCCGGCCGCTGCCGACCAGCATCTCCGAGAGCGTTCTGGGCGCAGCACACTCGTGATGGGCGGAGTTCAAGGGATGTTCAAGACCAAGACTATCGTGGCTGCCGTCGCGCTCGTCGTTGCATTCGCCATGCCCGGGCTGGCCCAGGAAGGGCACGACACGCCGCCAATCGTCAAGCAGAGCTGGAGCTTTGGCGGCCTGTTCGGCACCTATGACCAGAACCAGTTGCAGCGCGGCTTCCAGGTGTTTCGGGAAGTCTGCTCGAACTGTCACAGCGCCCGGCTGATCGCGTTCCGGACCCTGGCCGAGGAGGGTGGGCCGCGCTTTTCCGAGGACCAGGTCAAGGCGCTGGCCGCCGAATACGATATCGCCGACCCGACCGCCGAAGGCGGTACGCGCAAGGGCGTGCCTGCCGACCGCTGGCCGTCGCCTTTCGCCTCCGAGCAGGAAGCACGTGATGCGAACGGGGGCGCGGTGCCGCCGGACTTTTCTGTGCTGGCCAAGGCGCGCGGCGTAACCGACGCATTTCCCTGGTGGATCGCCAATTACTTCACCGGCTATTCCGAAGGTGGGCCGGACTATATCCACGCCTTGTTGAACGGCTATCACGAAGAGGCTCCTGAAGGGTTCGAACTGCCCGAGGGCAAGTATTACAACGACTATTACCCGGGCCACTCGATCGGCATGGCACCGCCGCTGCAGGACGGTCTCGTGGCCTACGAGCCGGGTGAAAACGGCGAGACGGTGCCGTTGACGATCGATCAATATTCCAAGGACGTCGCCTCCTACATGATGTGGCTGGCCGAACCGGGCCTGGTATCGCGCAAGGAAACCGGCTTTGTGGTGTTGTTGTTCCTGGTGCTGTTCGCGGGGCTGCTCTATGCCACCAAGCGGCGGATCTGGCAGGGGATCGAGCACTAGCACTGTCGGCTCCAGCCCAATGCGTGAAACATTCGAAGGGCCCCTTGCGGGCCCTTTGTCGTGATCACGCGGCTTGCAACCCCTTGCCATTGTCGCGCAACACCGCAATATGGGCGCCTAGCAAATCACCGAGCGCCGGGGAGCAGCCATGTCAGCCATTCGCATCGCCGTTACCGTGGTCAGCGCGGCGATCACGGCCAGCCGGCATCCGGTGGTTCGCGCCGGCGTCAATGCGGTGGTCAACAATCCGCAAGCACGCGAAACCGCCATCACCGCCACCCGCAACGCGGCTTATGGCGCAGGCGTCATTGCGCGCCACCTGATCGGCCGCCGCATCCGCTAGGTTTTTTCATCACAGGCTTTCCATGGCGCTCGACCCTTCCACGCTCGACTTGAAATCGCTTGTGCGCACGATACCGGACTATCCCAAGAAGGGGATATTATTCCGCGACATCACCACGCTGATCGAGCATCCGCAGGGCTTCAAGGAGAGCATCGAGCGCATCGCGGCGGCGCATCGCGGTCTGGGCGTGACCCATGTTGCGGGGATCGAGGCAAGGGGCTTTATCTTTGGGGCCGGCGTGGCGATCGCCATGGGCGTCGGCTTCGTGCCGATCCGCAAGAAGGGCAAGCTGCCCGGCGAAACCATCGGGCAGAACTACGCGCTGGAATATGGCGTCGACACGATCGAAATCCATGCCGACGTGCTGGGTGAGGGCGATGTCGTGCTGCTGGTCGATGATTTGATCGCGACGGGCGGTACGGCGATTGCCGCAGTCGGACTGTTGCGGCGCACTGGGGCCTCGGTCAGTCACGCTGCCTTCGTGATCGACCTGCCAGACCTCGGCGGCGCGGAAAAGCTGCGGGCGCAGAGCGTGGCGATCGATTCGCTGATTGCGTTCGGGGGGCATTAGGGGACCGCGTGACATGCTCTTGGGAGAGGGGCTATCGCATGTGGCTTCTGGCGCGATCCGGCCAGTGAGGCTGGACGGCTCCCGCCGTGACAGGGGGAGGCTGGGTGGGGGCTCGAGAGCCCGGATATCGGGGCTAGCCCACCCCCACCTTGATCCTCCCCCTGAAGGGGGAGGCGTCGACTGTGATATTTCGCCAAAGCTGCCTAGGGAAAGATTAGGTGTGGTCTGCACATCCGAGACCTTACCAACTGTTCCGCCCGTCCATCTGCTCGACGGTCACGCTGGACCAGTCGAAATCGTCGATCAGGCGGAGGTTGACGGCGAAAATCTGTTTGGTGGGGATGGCGCTGGGATTGCCGGGGTCCTTGGGCGTGCCGTCATTGTTGTAAAGCGAGGCCCAGTCGAGGGAAACGCCCCAGGTATGCATGCCGCAATTGGCACAGAAGTGGTGTTCGTTGCCATTGCCGCTGGCGGAATAGAATTTACCTTCGGCGTCCGACAGCATGGTCAGCTCGCCCGGCTGGTAATAACCCCAGACCGCGCCGGTGCGGCTGCAAAAGGTGCAATTGCATTCTCCAGCCCGGACGGGAGCATGGGGCAGCTCGATCTTGGTGGCGCCGCAATGGCAGGTGGCGGTCAGGGTCATGGCAGGTCTCCTCATTGATGCCGGCAGGATGCCATCGCGTGCTGACACGATACGTCAGCAGAACCCTGACGAGCATAAGTCGGACCGGGTAGTCAATTCAATGGGCGAGGCAGAGCATGACGATGGCGTCGGCAGTCTCGAGTTGCAAGGCGACGCCGGCGTCCGGATCGGGAATGATGCGGCCGGCCTCGATGCCGCGAACCGCCTTGAGCGGACCGTCGGTGAAGCCGACGCCGTCTTCATAGGGGGTCAGGGTGCCGGTGCCCGAGGCGGTGTCGCCGAAGGTGGCCGAGGCGAAGCCGTAAACATCGCCATAGATGGTCAGGATGCCGGCGCGATTGGCGGTATCGTCGCGGCAGCCCCAATTGCCGGTATAGCTTTGGGCGGCGGCGGGCGTGGCCAGCAGGACGACAGCGGTAGCGGTAAGGGCGATTCGGCGCATGGGGGAAGAATGCCGGGGGCGGGGCGCGCTTTCAAGGGGCGAAGGGGTTTGCATGGGTGCGATGGCGCTCACAGTCCCGTATCGCCGCGCAAGGCGAGGAAGCTGGCGAAGCTGGCGCGATAGACCAGCTCGCCGCGCTGGTTGGTGGCGGTCATCTCGTTGGTGAGCAGGCCCCATCCGGGCAGCGAATTGGACGCGCGCTTGCCGGTCGTGGTCAGCACGTAGGTCAAGGTATCGCCGGGTCGCACCGGAGCGGTGAAGGCGATGCTGTCGCCGCCGGGAGAGGGCCCGCCAATGCCGGGCTCCTGGCCCAGAGCGCGCAGGCGCTCGGCTTCGGCGAACAGGGCATCGACCATCTTGCGCTGGCCGACCATGGCGGTATGGGCGCCAGAGGCGACGAGGCCGCCGAAGGGGCCACTTTGGGCAGCTTCGGGATCGACGTGAAAATATTGCGGATCGTAAATCTTGGCATAGGTGACGATCGCGTCCTGGGTGAAGGTGTGTTCGCCCAAAGGAAAGACTTCGCCTTCGTTGACGTCTTCGAACCAGCGGGTCATTGGCCGGCTCCCTCGTGATCGGAGGCGCGGTCATAGGGCATTTCGGGCATCGGGACGACATCGGGGTGCCGCACGGCGACGAGATTGGCCAGGTGCATGGTCATCACGCTTTGCCCATGCTGGTTGCGGATATCGAGGTCGATGGTGACGATGCCGCTGGCCGGCCGCGAGCGGCTGCGGCGCAGGGCGGAAATGGTGGCGGTGCCGGCAATGGTGTCGTCGGCCATGACGGGGCGCCGCCATTTGAGATCGGTGAAGCCCAGGCCGCCTTCGGAGGCGATGGTGTTGAGAAAACCGGCGCTGAGACGGGCCAGGGCGAGACCCAGGGTTTGCCAGCCGCTGGACGCGAGGCCCTTGAGCAAGGAGGCCTTGGCGGCGGCGTCGTCGAGGTGAAAGGGCAGCGGATCGAACTCGCGGGCGAAGTCGAAGATCATCTGCCGGGTGACGGTGGTGGGGGCAAGGGTGATGACTTCGCCTACGGCAAGGTCTTCGTAATGGCGGCGATGGGCGGTGATCGGATTGGGCATGGGATTTACCTATACGTCAATCGGATATGACACGCGGCGCGGGGTGGATCAAGCCAGTCGGCGGCGATGGGTGACATGCGCGATGCCAGGCAAAGAACTAAAGCCCAGTCGTTCGTAGAAGCCGAAAGCGTCGGGCGGGGCGTTGGTATTGAGGTATTCGAAATGGGTGGCGGCGTCGGCGCAGATGGTTTCGATCAGCAGCCGGCCGAGGCCAAGCCGGCGCGCTTGCGGGGTGACATAGAGATGGCGCACCCGGCCAGCACCGGGGGTTGCATCATAGGGATCGATATTGCGGCCGCACATGCCCAGCAGTGTGCCATGCGCGATGGCGCCGAGGACAAGTTCGCCAGGGCGGTCAAAGCGGTTGGCGCCGGAGCGCCAGTTTTGCTCGAAGCGGGCCAGCATGCGGTGGCCTTCGGCGAGGCTTTGGGCGAGCAGGGTGGGGAACGTGGGGGTGTCGGGGGTGAGGGGGATGATAGTGATTTCGGACATGCTGCGCACACTAAGAAGTGGATCGCGCTCGCGGCACGCCTGGGCCATTCGAGCGTAGCTCTTATGGTCTTAGCGCCTAAAATCGCTCCACCGGAGCGATTTTCCGGCCGCAGGCCGGCGGCGCTAAGTATTAAACTTGAACAGCATGACGTCGCCGTCCTTGACGATATATTCCTTGCCTTCGTCGCGGGCCTTGCCGGCTTCCTTGGCGGGGACTTCGCCGCCCAGGGTGACATAGTCGTCATAGGCTATGGTCTGGGCGCGGATGAAGCCGCGTTCGAAATCGGAATGGATGACGCCGGCGGCGGCGGGGGCCTTGTCACCCTTGTGGATGGTCCAGGCGCGGGTTTCCTTGGGGCCGACGGTGAAGTAGGTCTGCAGGCCCAGCAGCGCATAGGCCTCGCGGATCAGCCGGTTGAGGCCGGCTTCGTGCAGGCCCAGGGATTCCAGATATTCGGCCTGGTCGGCATCGGGAAGCTGGGCCAGCTGGCTCTCGATTTCGGCCGAGATGATGACGACGCCGGCATCGTTTTTGTGGGCGTAGTCCTCGACCAGCTTGCTCATGGCGTTGCCGGCTTCGGCCGAGCCTTCATCGACATTGCAGACGTAAAGGGCGGGCTTGGAGGTGAGGAGCTGGAGTTCCTGGAAGGCTTTTTCTTCCTCGGGCAGGCGCTGGACGAAACGAGCGGAGCGGCCTTCGCGCAGCAGGATCAGGGCTTTTTCGACCAGCTCGAGCGTGAGCCTGGCTTCCTTGTCGCCCTGCTGGGCCTTTTTCTCGAGACCCTTGTAGCGCTTTTCGAGGGATTCCAGATCGGCCAGCATCAGCTCGGTCTCGACCACTTCGGCATCGGCGAGCGGGTCGACCTTGTTGGCGACGTGGATGATGTTGCCGTCCTCAAAGCAGCGCAGCACATAGGCGATGGCGTCGCATTCGCGAATATTGGCGAGGAACTGGTTGCCGAGGCCCTCGCCCTGGGAGGCGCCCTTCACGAGGCCGGCAATATCGACAAAGCTCATGCGGGCGGGCAGGATCTGGGCGGATTTGCCGATGGCGGCCAGCTTGTCGAGGCGGTGGTCGGGCACCGAAACTTCCCCGATATTGGGCTCGATGGTGCAGAACGGAAAATTGGCGGCTTGCGCCGCGGCCGTGCGCGTCAGGGCGTTGAAAAGGGTCGACTTGCCGACATTCGGCAGGCCGACAATGCCCATCTTGAAAGCCATGGGAAACTCCGGATTGTGTTGGCCTCCACATGGTTGGAATGGCGCGATAAGTCAATGCGCCGGGCATGCGGAAGCGCCGCCTGCGCTGCGGTTGCCGACAGTGAGCGGATCCCGAGACGGCTTTCGCCTCTGGTAGATTAGATAGTGAGACGATCGCCGCCTCGGAATGCCGGTTTTTGGAGCAGTTCCGGTTGCTCGCGCGCCGTGATCGCTCGCCACGGTGCGGCCGGTCCTCGAACCTGCGCGGCGGCGAAGCCACGCCCGGCGTCCTTCCACCACTGTTCGCCTGCAGGCCGCCCGTGTGAAAGGATGGGTGGAGTGTACGCGCGGTTCCACGTGTGGGGATAAGATGGGTAAGTCGGCTGTGGCAGGATGGTGCCAGACGGAGCTTGTGCCCATGGGAAAAATAAAACCATGGCGCGGGCACTAGTCGAATTGTCGTCGTCCCACGCGTCGGGTTGCGTCAACATGGCGATGGAGAGCGAAATGGAACTTCGGGACGACGAGCTGGTGAATTTCGAAGCGCAGGGGGCGGTGTTGCCGGCGGGTGGCGAGCAGGGCGTGGTCGAGCGTGACGGGGCGCGGATCTGGTACGCAGCCTATGGCCAAGGCGTGCCGGTGATATTGCTGCATGGCGGGCTGGGGCATAGCGGCAATTTTGCCCATCAGGTGCCGGCGTTGATCGATGCGGGCTATCGAGCGGTGGTGATCGACAGCCGCGGGCATGGGCGCAGTACGCGGGACGACAAACCCTATAGCTACGGGCTCATGGGGGACGACGTGCTGGCGGTGATGGATGCGCTGGCGATCGACAAGGTACCGGTCGTAGGGTGGAGCGATGGGGCGTGTGTCGGGCTGGTGCTGGCCAAAGAGAACCCGGGGCGCATCAGCGGCGTGCTGTTTTTTGCGTGCAATGTCGATCCGAGCGGCACCAGGCCGTTCGAGTTTACCCTGATATTGGGGCGATGCATCAATCGGCACAGGGCGGACTATGCGGCGCTGTCGGCGACGCCGGACCAGTTCGATGCGTTCAGTAAGGCGGTGGGGCTGATGCAGCGGACGCAGCCGGACTATGCGGCTGCCGATCTCGAGTCGGTCACGGTGTCGGTCACCGTGGTGCAAAGCGAGTTCGACGAGTTCATCACGCCCGAACATGCGGCTTACATCGCGCGCACGATTCCGCAAGGCTCGCTGGTGGAATTGGCGGGGGTCAGCCATTTCGCGCCATTGCAGCGGCCGGCGCTGTTCAACGGGGCCATGCTGGATTTCCTCGCCGGTCTTGCGCGCTGATCAGGGCACCGGCAGCTTGGCAAAACCCTTGACGAGAATGGGGCCGGTGGGGCGGCCGGTGGGAGAGCCCGGGGATGGCTCAAGCGTAATCTCGTAAAGCTGGCCGGCTTGCGGCATGGGCAGGCTGGGGCCGGCCAGGCTGATGTCGCGGGCACTTTGCAACGTGCCGAGCGATACCGGGCCAGTGGCGACATCGGGCAGGGTCCAGACCTGCAGAATCTTGCCTTCGGGCACGGCCAGGCTTTGCAGCGGCACCAGATGGACGCTATCGTCGCTGAACGCTTCAACGATGACGGCAGGACTGGAGTCCGACTGGTCGAGCAGCACGGCAATGATCGCCGGTTCCGGCGCGGTGCGGGCGGCATTGCCAGTGAAGTATCCCACGGCCAGAGCAACGAGCAGGCTGGCGGCGACGGCGAACCAGCCGGCGGGCGGCAACGGTGGGCGATGGCGCTCGAAACGGACGACTTCGGCTGGTTCGGCAGGAGCCGTGCCCGGCGGGGCGATGGCGTCCAGGCGCTGCTCGATCGCCGACCACAGGGCGGCGCTGGGGCGCTCTGGGGGTGGGGTGTCGAGGGCCTGCATCCGTTCGGCAAATTTTGCGACCATGCCGGCGAGTTCGGCATCCTCGGCCATGGCCCGCTCGAAAGCGAGGCGATCGACATCGTCCATCAGGCCCAGCACATAATCGCCGGCCATGCCCAGCCGGTCCTGGCGCGTCATGACAGGCAATCCTGGAGTGCGGTCGTGCTGCGCCGGATCCAGGCCTTGACGGTGCCGAGCGGCGCATTGAGGGTGGCGGCGATCTCGCCATGGCTGAGGCCGGTCACGTAGCAGAGCAGGATGGCGCGGCGCCGCGGCTCGTCCAGCTGCTGCAGGCAGAGGCGCAGCGCGTCCCGTTCGGCGAGCGTGTCGAAGGCGGCTGCGGCATCAACAGCGCGATCGCCTAGTTTGGCCAGTGTGTCGCCATCATGATAGTCCATGCGGCCGGCATCGCGCAGCAGATTGAGCGCGCGATTGCGCACGATGACGGTCAGCCAGCCACGCGGCGTGCCCTTGGCGCGGTCGAACTGGCCGGCGCGCTGCCAGATGGCGACGAAAGCATCCTGCACCACTTCCTCGGCCAGGTGCTGGCGGCGCACGATGCGCCGGGCCACGGCGATCAGGCGAGCCGCCTCCGCATCAAACACGGCGGCAAGCGCCGACCGGTCGCCCTTGGCTATCCGGCTGAGCAGGGCATCGAGATCGTCGGTTTCGGCCAGCAGTTGCAACATCGGGTTCCGTGGTTTGGCCACACCATGATTACACGCCAGAGCGCCGGCTGGATGCAGGTCCCAGATTTATTTCTCGAGGCTGCATCCGGGGCGCGATCCGGCGGGTAGAGGCAATGTAACCGGCGTTCAGACGCCAAAAGAAATTGCAAGGAGACCTGCCATGACCAAGATTGTTCGCCTGACCCTGATGACGAGTGCCGCCATGACGCTGATGTCCGCTGCGGCGCTGGCCGCGCCGGCCGTAGCACTGGCCGGCGACAAGACGCTGGTGATGTTCGATACCGAGACGCTGGCTGTCGCCGGAATGATGGATGTCACCGGGGTCGAGAGCCTGCACGGTATCGACGTGCGCCCTGCGGACGGCCTGCTTTATGGCGTGGCGGCGGACAATACGGTGGTGACCATCGAGCTGGCCACGGGCGCTGCGACGGTCAAGTCGAGCTTGTCCGAAGCCTTGCCCGAGGGCGTGGCAGCGATCGTCGACTTCAACCCGATGGCCGACCGGTTGCGGCTGATGGGCACGGACGGCACCAATCTGCGCGCCAATGTCGATGACGGCATGGTGACGGTGGACGGCAAGCTGGCCTATGAAGAGGCCGACATGCATGCCGGCGAGGCGCCTGCCATTGCAGCGGCGGCCTATACCAATTCAGTGGGCAAGCCCGAGGCCACCAAGATGTTCGATATCGACACCACGATCGTGGCGCTGATCCAGCAGACCAAGCCCAATGACGGCACGCTGGCCGCGATCGGCAAGCTGGGGATCGATGGCGCGGAAAACTACGCCATCGATATTTCGGCTACGGCCGAACTGGTCAACACCGCCTATCTGCTGGCGGGCACGACCCTGCATACGGTTGATCTGGAAACCGGCGCCGCCACCGCCGTGGGCGAATTGAGCGGGCTCGACGGCATGGCGGCTATCCGCGATATCGCCATCCTGCCGTAAAGGGACGATCGCCTCGGCGGTCGCGCTTCGGTGCGGCCGTCAATCCTTCTTGAACAGCTTATCGAGCATGGCGGCCATCGGCCCGGTCGGCTTCAGGGTGGCTTGCGGCGCGGGCGGGCGGGCTTGGCGGATGTGGCTCTGCGCCTTGGCCGGGGCAGGCTCAGCGGCGGTTTGGGTGGCCAGGGCGATCTTGTTCATGAAGCCGTTATCGTCGCCGACGACCAGCAGGGCGGCATTTTTTGCAAGGGCGTCAAGCAGCGGCTCCAGCCAGAGCTGGTCGGATTTGGCGAAATCGCCCAGGACGTGGTGGATCACCAGGTCCTTGTTGCCGGGATGGCCGATGCCGAGGCGAACGCGGCGATAGCCAAGGCCAAGCTGCGGATCGATCGAGCGCAGGCCATTGTGGCCGCCATTGCCGCCGCCGATCTTGACGCGCACCTTGCCAGGCGCGAGATCGAGCTCGTCATAAAGCACGCTGACATCGATGGGGGCTATTCTGTGGAACTGGGCGACCTGCTGAACGCTGTTGCCCGACAGGTTCATCATGGTTTGCGGCTTGAGCAAGAGCACGCGCTCGCCGGCGATCTGGCCTTCGGACAGAAGGCCGGCATATTTGGACTTCCAGGGGCCAAAGCCATATTCGCGATGGATCGCGTCGGCAGCCATGAAGCCGATATTGTGGCGGTTGTGGCGATATCGGTCGCCAGCATTGCCCAGGCCAACGAGCAGCTTCATCACGGGCTTCCCAAAACAGACGAGGCGACCGCAAGGCCGCCTCGATGCAATAGCAGAACGATCCAAGCCGGTTAAGCGGCCGGCGTCTCTTCGGCGTCGTCTTCGGGCTCGCCACCTTCAGAGGACTTCAGCGCCGATGGGGCCACGATGGTGGCGATCGTCGCGTCTTCTTCATGGCTATGGTCGGTCGCGCCGGCGGGCAGCTTGATCGATGACATATGAACGCTATCGCCGATATCGAGGCCGGTCAGATCGACGGTGATCTCCTCGGGGATATTGTCGGCATCGACGGTCAGATCGAGCGTGTGGTGGACGATGTTGAGCGTACCGCCGCGCTTGATGCCGGGGCTGGCTTCTTCGTTGATGAAGTTCACATGCACCTGCACGTTCAGCTTGGCGCCCTTGCCGACGCGCAGGAAATCCACGTGCATGGCAAAATCCTTGACCGGATCGAGCTGGTAGTCGCGCGGGATCACCGAATGCTTGGTGCCATCGACATCGAGGGTGATGACGTGGGACAGAAAGCCACCGGAATAGATGGACTTCATCGCGTCCTTGTAGGCGATCGAAATGGTGACGGGGGGCTTCTTGTCACCGTAGATAACAGCGGGAACGAGTCCCTGACGACGCAGTTCGCGAGCGGCCCCCTTGCCCACTCCCTCACGCGCCTGAGCCTTGAGCTCTTTGGTCGCAGCCATGGAAAAATCCATTCTGGGTTGGTGTATGCGTCACTACAACGGCATACGCGCCCGTCCTCCAGGGGTGACGAGCGCTTCATGGGGCGGGCTATAGCTCAAAGGGGGGGGCGGGGCAAGAGATTGATCTGCTTTACCTCTCCGTTTGGGGGAGAGGTCCGCGCGCAGCGTCGGGTGGGGGGCCTTAATCCAGCAGGCTCGAGACGCTTTGTTCGCTAGCAGTCCGGGCGATGGCTTCGCCGATGAGGGGGGCGATGGAGATGCGGCGGATGTTGGCGGCCGTCTGCACCAGATCGGTTTCCTCGATCGAGTCGGTGATCACCAGTTCCTTGAGCTTGCTGGCGGCGATCCTGGCGGCGGCGCCGTTGGAAAGGACGCCGTGGGTGATATAGGCGGACACTTCGAGCGCGCCGGCCTTGAGCAGGGCTTCGGCGGCGTTGACCAGGGTGCCGCCCGAATCCACGATGTCGTCGATCATGATGCAGTGCTGGCCGGCCACGTCGCCGATGATGTTCATGACTTCGGACACCCCGGCCTTGGGGCGGCGCTTGTCGACGATGGCGAGATCAGCGCCGATGCGCTGGGCGATGGCACGGGCACGGGCGACGCCGCCGACATCGGGCGAGACGATCATGACATTGGAATTGTCGTAATTGTCCTTGATATCGCGGGTCATCACCGGGGCGGAATAAAGATTGTCGGTCGGGATATCGAAAAAGCCCTGGATCTGGGCGGCGTGCAGATCGAGCGTGATGACGCGGTTGACGCCGGCTTCGGTGATCAGGTTGGCCACCAGCTTGGCCGAGATGGGGGTGCGCGAGGCCGATTTTCGATCCTGGCGGGCATAGCCGAAATAGGGGAGAACGGCGGTGATGCGGCGGGCCGAGGAGCGGCGCAGCGCGTCGGTCAGGATCAGCAATTCCATCAGATTGTCGTTGGCGGGAAAGCTGGTGGACTGGAGGATGAAGACATCCTCGCCGCGCACATTCTCGTGCACCTCGACATAGACTTCCTTATCGGCGAAGCGCTTGACGGTACAATCGGTCAGGGGAAGTTCGAGGTAACTGGCGACGGCTTGGGCGAGGGCACGGTTGGAATTGCCGGTGACCAGCTTCATTGCACGATCCTGTCTCAACGTATCCGGAGGATACCCCAGTTTCGCCGGTTCTTTAGCCCCTGCGGACAGGGGGCGCAATGTGACAAATCGATGATTGGCGAATATTGGCTATGCGCGCCCGATGATGGCGATTTGCCGGCCGGTTATCGTGCCGTGGTGCGTTGCGTAGCGATGCGAGAAATAGCGCTCGGGCGCGCCATAGGTGCAGGTGCCGACGCGATCGATCTGGCCGACGCCGGCGATTTTCAACTGGTCGGCGACGAAAGCCGGCAGATCGAAATGGGCGCGGCCACCGTGGGGCGCCGAGAAATAGCGCCAGCCATTGGACCAGAGCTCGATGAAATCGGCCATGAACTGGGGGCCCACTTCGTAATTCTGGTGGGAAATCGTGGGGCCGATGGCGGCGATGGTCGTGGCCGGGTCAGCGCCCAGGTCGACCATGGCGGCAATGGTGTTGCCGACAATGCCGTCGACGGCACCGCGCCAGCCGGCATGGGCAGCGCCAATGACGCCCGATCGGGGATCGGCCAGCAGGATCGGTGCGCAATCGGCGGTCAGAATGCCCAGCGCCAGCAGCGGCAGGCGGGTCACCATGGCGTCGGCTTCGATCGGCTGGTCGCCGGTGGGCCGTTCGGCCAGGGTGTGGACGCGGTTGGAATGAACCTGCTTCAGCAAATAGAGCTGGGCGCGTCGAAAGCCGATGGCCGCGGCCGCCCCGGTACGGTTTTCGTCCACCAGCAGCGGCGTGTCGCCGATGGCGATGGACATGTTGTTTTCGGCAAAATGGCCGTTCGAGCTGCCACCCTTGCGCCCGAAAAAACCATGCGGCATGGCGTCAAGCAGTGGACTGGACTCAAATGGGACAGTCATGGGGAAAATCCGGGTGGAACCAGGCCGGGACTGGCGGCGCAGAAGGCCTTGAACAGATCGCCCATCTGGTCGGGAGCGGTGAGGCGGCGGCGGGCGGCGGCAATGTCGGCGGCGGCGCCGGGATTGGCCAGGCCCAGCGCCTTGGCACGATCGCCGATGCCGAGGCGGTCGAGGAACCGGGCTTGGGACACCAGGGGATGAACCGTGAGGCCGGCCTTGCCGGCGGCATCGCCAAGGGCGTTGAAATCGACATGGGCGGACAGATCGGTATCGCCGGGGGAGGCCAGCACGTCGGCATAGGCGTGGCGCCTGATGCCCTGGAGGGTTTCGCCAGTCTGGGTCATGGCGTAGCCGTAGTCGATGGCAAGGATCGCGCCACCCTGGGTCGAGACGGTGTGCGCTAGGCGGGACATGACCTCGGTGCCGGCCAGGGCGGCTTCGTAGATGGCATTGGGAGCAGCATCGGCAACGGCGTCGGGCATGACGCTGGGGGGCAGCGGGGTGGGCGAGAGGCCGAAGGCGCGCCGACCCTCGAGGAGCCCGACCACGCGCTCGTGCCAGCCCTGGGTCGTGCGCACGAACTGGCGGATAGGCAGGGCATCGAAGAATTCGTTGGCGACGACGAGCAGCGGACCGTCGCCGACCGTGTCGAAGCCTTGGATCCAGTTGGGATCGTAGGCCTCGAGGCGGGCATTCTGCTCGGCGATCAGGGCGGGATTGGTTTCGAACAGGCGCAGGTCGAGGGCGTCGCGGAAGCCTTCGGCACGGCAGGCGACGCGCAGCATGTCGGCCATCAGCGTGCCCCGGCCGGGGCCGAGTTCGAGCAGGGTGCAGGCTTTGGGCTGGCCCATCTGCTGCCAGAGATTGACGACGAAAAAGCCGACCAGTTCGCCGAACATCTGGGAAATTTCGGGGGCGGTGATGAAATCGCCGGCGGCGCCGAGCGGGTCGGCGCCTTTGTAGTAGCCCTTGTGGGGATGGGTGAGGCAGAGGCCCATATAGGTGGCCACGGACATGGGGCCGGTGGTGCGGATCTGCATGTCGATCAGGTCGGGGAGGGTGGGGGAGTCAGGCATGGTGTGCACCGTCCCCTAATTGACCATGCCGCGACGTCATTCCCGCAGCGGCCAAGATCGTGCCACGCCCTCGTGGTTCGAGGCTCGCAAAGCGCTCGCACCTCACCATGAGGGCTACTTTCATTGCACAGATTTGCCAGCAGTCTTGATCATGAGGTGGGAGGCGTAGCCGACAATCGAACCGCGAGGACGTGCCAGAAAGAATGGGTTCCCGCTTTCGCGGGAATGACGCCGAGATGATTGGTGGGGCAGTGTGGACCGGAATGTTACCGAACACGGCGCCGCCTCATGGCGTACAGAATCAGCGCGAGGCCGAAGACGACGAAGGGGATGGACAGAACCATGCCCATGGTGAGCCAGCCGCCATAGAGATAGCCGATCTGGATATCGGGGAGGCGCACGAATTCGACGGCGATCCGGGCGAGGCCGTAACCGATGCCGAAAATGCCGGCGACCAGGCCCGGGCGGCGCAAGGCGAAGAAGACGTGGGTAGCGATGCGGATGACGAGGAAGAGGAGGATGCCTTCGAGGGCGGCTTCATAGAGCTGGCTGGGATGGCGCGGCACTTGTTGGGGATCGGTGGGGAAGATGACGCCCCAGGGCAGGGCGGTGGGGGCGCCATAGAGTTCGGCATTGATGAAATTGGCGATGCGGACGAGGAAAATGCCGATGGTGCTGACCGCCGCGATCATGTCGAGCGAAGACAGCCAATTGCCGCCCTTGGAGCGGGTAAAGAGGATGGCCGCCAGCATTAGGCCGATGGCGCCGCCGTGGAAGGACATGCCGCCATCGAGCGTATTGATGATCTCGAGCGGATTGGCCAGATACATGGGCAGATTGTAGAACAGAACATAGCCAACGCGCCCCCCGACCACGATGGCCAGCATGGTCCAGAAGGCGAAGTCCCAGATTTCGCCGGGCTTGAAGGGCGGGGAATTGTCGGCCCAGAGCGAGCGGCGGGCCAGCAGGGTATAGGCATAAAGCGCGCCAAGGCCGGTGCCGAACAGATAGCCCAGCGCATACCAGCGCACCGCGAGCGGGCCGATGGAGAAGGCGATCGGATCGATATCGGGAAACGGCAAAATGGGCTCCGCACTGACTGGCCGGACCATTGCCGCTTCGCCCGCTCTGGTCAAGTCGGCATGGCTGGCCTACATATCAGGCTAACGCGCCGCCTAGCGGTCCCCATAGTCAAGGATGACGCCATGAGCCAGAGCAGCAGGATTTTCGACGATATCGGCCGGGTTATGAACGAAGCCGCCGGGGTCGCCGACGGCGTGCGCCGGGAGGTCGAGACCGCGGTCAAGTCTCAGGCGCAGCGCTTCGTCGCCGACATGGACCTGGTCAAGCGCGAGGATTTCGATGCACTGCGCGAACTGGTGCAGGTGCAGGGCGAGGAAATCGACGCGCTGCGCCAGGAACTGGCCGTGCTGACGGCCAAACCCAAGACCAAGTAATTGCGACTGGCCGTCATTTCGGACGTGCATGGCAATCGGCTGGCGCTGGATGCGGTGCTGGACGATATTGCGCGTCAGGGTGTCGATGCCGTGGCGTGCCTGGGCGATCATGTGAGCGGGCCGCTCGATCCGGCTGGATCGGCTGCGCGGCTGATGGCGCTTGATGGCCCGGTCATCTGGGGCAATCACGATCGCTGGCTGGTGGAGCGGGCGGACGCCGCGCTCGATCCGGTGGATCGGTTCGCTTTGGCGCAGTTGAGTGCGGAGCAGCGCGCCTGGCTCAAGGCGATGCCGGCGACGGCGGTGTTCGGGGGCGAGGTGTTCCTGTGTCACGGCACGCCGGGCAGCGACGAGACGGTGTGGCTGGACAATTACTGGCACGACCGGCAGACGACGCTGCCCAGCGAAGCGAGCATCGTGGGGCATGCGGAGGGGCTGGATTATCCATTGATCCTGTGCGGGCATACGCATGTGGCGCGCTCGGTGCGGTTGCGCGACGGGCGGGTGATCTTCAATCCGGGGAGCGTGGGACTACAACTGGTGCATGGTTCGCCCGACGCGCGCTATGGCCTGGTGGAGCGGCGCAACGGGCAATGGTTCACCAGCATAAGAATGGTGCCCTATGCGCATGACGCGGCCGCAGAGCAGGCGCGGGCCAACGGGTTTGGTCAGTGGGTGGAGGCGATCTCGACGGGCTGGGCGGACGCGGACGGATTATTTTAGCGGCCTGTCTTGAGAAGCGATGCACGCCAGACACAGGGCGGGGCAAAGGCCCTTCGGGGCTGATAGCTTTAACCAAGTGTTAACACAATCGGTCCGATCATCCACAAGAGATTGGCCGGTCCGGTGCTCCGGTCGTCCCCTGAATCAGCGGGGCAGTGTAGGGTCGAGCTTCGGGACGATTCGTAAGCCTTGAGTGCGTGCGGCCGGTACCCTTGCGTTCTTGCCGGCCCAGCGGCCGCCCTTTTACACGTTGCCAAGCCAGGAAACGTCATGTCTCTGCTACAGGTCGAGCCCGATCGCATGGTGCATCCGGTGGACATCATCGAGCACATCGCTTCAATCAACGATTGGACCTTCGAGCGCCAGGATGCCGATGAGATCTCGATTTCAGTGCGTGGCGGCTGGAGCGACTATCACGTGTCGTTCAACTGGATGGCGGATCTGGAGTCGTTGCATATCGCCTGCGCGTTCGATCTCAAGGTGCCCGAGGGACGGCGGGGGGAAATCCGGCAGCTGATCTCACTGATCAACGAGCAATTGTGGATCGGCCATTTCGACATCTGGAACAAGGAAGGCGTCGTGCTGTTCCGTAATTCGCACCTGCTGACGGGGGGCGCCGAGGTGTCGCCGCAGCAATGCGAGGCGCTGCTGCGCTCGGCAACCGATAGCTGCGACCTTTATTACCAGGCGTTCCAGTTCGTGGTGTGGGCCGGCAAGACGGCCGCCGATGCGCTGAGTCACGTCATGTTCGAAACCGTGGGCGAAGCGTGAGCGCGGCATTGTCCAGGATCGGCCCGGTCATGCTGGTGGGTGCCGGCAAGATGGGGCTGGCGCTGGCGCAGGGCTGGCTCGAGGCCGGACTGGCGTCCAGCAATCTGGTGCTGGTCGATCCGGCACCCGGCGACGCCGCGAAGGCGCTGGCCGACGATTTCGAGCTGCAGATCTATCCCGAGGCGGCGGGACTGTTGCCCAATATATTGGTGCTGGCGGTCAAGCCGCAGATCATCGATGCCGTGATGGGATCGTTGCGACCCGTCGTTGGGCCGCAGACGCTCGTGGTCTCCATTGCCGCGGGGATCGATATTGCGCGGCTGATGCGCGGGCTCGATACCGACCGGGTGGTGCGCACCATGCCCAACACGCCGGCGCAGATCGGCAAGGGCATTACCGGAGCGGTGGCCGGTCCGGGTGTCGCGGGCGAGCAGCGGGCTGCAGTGGATGCGCTGCTGGCCGCCGCGGGGCCGGTGATCTGGCTTGAGGTCGAGAGCGATCTGGATGCGGTGACTGCCGTATCCGGATCGGGGCCGGCCTATGTGTTTTACCTCGTCGAGGCGCTGACGGCGGCCGCGATCGAGCAGGGCCTGCCTGCCGCTATCGCGGTGCAATTGGCGCGACAGACGGTGATCGGTTCGGCCGCGTTGATGGAGGCCGATCCGGCACCGGCCGCGACCTTGCGGCAAAACGTGACCTCGCCGAACGGCACCACAGCGGCCGGACTGGCCGTGTTGATGGGGCCTGCCGGGTTGACGGCACTGATCGGGGATACGGTGGCGGCGGCGCGGCGGCGCAGCGAGGAACTCGGCCGGGGTTAGACTGCGGTTACAAGGCTTTGGTCAGCGTGAGCCGATCGAGCACGGGGCGGTCGCCGGGGTCGACCATGCCGACGAGAAAGCCGCGCACGATCCGGCCGGCATCGGGCGGCAGGTTGGCAATGGCGGCATCAATGCGGCTGGCCTGGGTTTCCGAGAGCGTGGCGAAGAACACCCGGCCCTTGTCGGTGGCGTGGAGCAGGCGCTGACGCCGGTCATTGTGGCCGGTTTTTTGTTCGATATAGCCGTTATCGATCAATTGGCGCAGCACGCGGGCCAGGCTCTGCTTGGTGATCTTGAGGATATCGAGCAGGTCGGCCACCGGCATGCCCGGCCGCAGATTGACGAAGTACAGCACCCGATGATGGGCCCGCCCGAAGCCCTGGCGCTCCAGCAAGGCATCGGCGCCGCCGACGAAATCGCGATAGGCGAAGAAAAACAATCCCATGACGTCCAGCGGCATGTCGGCCGTCAGCGAAGCGCTGAAATTTATGTCAGCCTTGTTGACATTGTTTTGGTTCGCTGCCATTGTCTTCCCATCAGGAACGCCAGCCAGTCTTATCCCAAAGCCGTCGAGGTTTGCCAAGGGCTTGAGGCTGATGCATGATCGGCGTGGTGGCGCTTACGCTCAAGGCGAAGCGGCACTTTATGGATTTGGGAGAGGATCTGATGGCGGGCGTGCCCATGGACCAGCGGGAAGGCTGGATCTGGTTTGACGGTGAATTCACACCCTGGAAAGACGCAAAGATCCATGTGCTGACACATGGGCTGCATTATGCGTCGAGCGTATTCGAGGGGGAGCGCGCTTATGGCGGGGAAATCTTCAAGCTGCGCGAGCATACCGAGCGGCTGATCCAATCGGGCAAGACGCTGGATTTCACCATTCCCTATTCGGCCGACCAGATCGACGCGGCATGCCGCGACGTGCTGACCAAGAACGGGCTGACCGATGGTTATGTGCGTCCCATAGCATGGCGCGGCTCGGAAGAGCTCAGCGTGCCGGCGCGCAACAATACGGTGCATCTGGCGATCGCCGCCTGGGTGTGGCCGAGCTATTTCTCGATCGAGGAGCGGCTCAAGGGCATTCGCCTCGAATGGAGCAAATGGAAGCGGCCGTCGCCCGAGACCATTCCGTCTTCGGCCAAGGCGGCGGGTCTTTACATGATCTGTACGCTATCGAAGGACGCGGCGATGGCCAATGGCTATGCCGATGCGCTGATGCTGGATTATCGCGGCTATGTGGCCGAGGCGACCGGGGCCAACGTGTTCTTCATCAAGGGCAAGGAGATCACCACGCCGACACCCGATTGCTTCCTCAACGGCATCACGCGGCAGACGCTGATCGATCTGGCGCGGCGCAATGGTTACACGGTGACCGAGCGGCATATGAAACCTGAGGAACTGAGCCAGTTCGATGAGTGTTTCCTGACGGGCACGGCGGCGGAAGTTACGCCGGTCAGCGAAATCGGGCAGTTCCGGTTTAAGCCGGGCGAGGCCTGCCGCACACTGATCGATGCGTATAGCGCCGAGGTGCAGCCCAGGCGGGCGGCGGCGGAGCAGGGTTGTTGGATTGAGTGAGATGAGAAGAGCCGGGCGGTGAAGCCCGGCTTTTTTGTGGTGGTGATATTCTGGCACGCCCTCGTGGTTCGAGGGTCGCTGCGCTCCCACCTCACCATCAGGGCTACTGCTAGGTCGCAATTTGTCGGTCGCCCTCATGTGAGGTGCGAGTTCTTCACGAGCCTTGAACCACGAGGGCGTGGCTGAAAGCGGCCAGCGAGGTCTAGTCCCAGCGCGTCTTGGCGTGGTCGTCGGCGGTTTTGGCCTCCACCCAATGTTCCCCCGCCGCGGTGGTTTCCTTTTTCCAGAAGGGCGCGTCGGTCTTGAGGGTGTCCATGACCATCTGGGCGCCATCGAAGGCGGCTTGGCGGTGGGCGGAAAGGGTCATGACCTGGACGATCGGGTCGCCGGGCAGCATACGGCCGTAGCGGTGGATCACGGTGATGTCGGCAAGCGCGAAGCGGGCGATAGCGGTGGCGGCGATAGTGGAGAGCTGGTTGATCGCCAGTTCCCAATAGCACTCCAAGGTCAGCGCCAGGATGGGATGATCAGGCAGGGAGCGGACCAGGCCGGTGAAGGTCACCGCGGCGCCGGCGCCACTGCCGCGGCCGAGGAAGGCGGTGGTTTCGCCGCCGGGATCGAAGGCGGTTGCAAGGACACGGATGTCCATGTCAGCCGCCGGTCATGGGGGGCAGCAGCGCGATGGTGGTAGCGCCGGCAATGGGGGTGTCGTGGGGCACGATGCGGGCGTCGAGGGCGGTCTTGAAGATCGCCGGGCGTTCGAAGGCGAAGGTGCCGGCTTCGTCGCGGGCGGCGAGGAAGGTGATGACGTCGCCGGTGGTGATCACGGTGGACGGAAAAACGATATCTTCTTCGCTCCGGTTCAATCGTTCGCGCAGCCAGGCGAAATAGAGCACTTTCACAGCACGTCGTCCGACAGATGCGGCCAAGAGGCGAGCAGATATTGCATGCCGGTCCAGACCGTCAGAATGCCGGCGAGCCAGAGCAAGAGGTCACTGACCAGCGCCAGGCCGGGCACGATGGGATCGAGCAGGATGATGGCGAGGGCGGCCAGCTGGACTGTGGTTTTCCACTTGGCCAGTTGGGTCACCTTGAGCACGACTTTGGTGTTGCCGAGAAATTCGCGCAGGCCGGAGATGAACAGCTCGCGAAAGAGGATGGCGAGGGCGGGGATCATGTCCCAGGCCGAGAGGCTGCCGTCCCAGGCAAGGGTGACGACCAGCAGGCCGACCAGCAGCTTGTCGGCGATGGGATCGAGCATGCGACCGAGTGGTGAGGTCTGGTTCCACTTGCGGGCAAGATAGCCATCGAGCCAGTCGCTGGCGGCGGCGAGGATGTAGAGGATGAGGGCAAGCAGGCGCAGGTTGGGGTCGCCGGTCATCACCAGGGCGATAACGGGCGCGATCGCCAGGATACGGGCGATGGTGATGAGATTGGGGATCTGCGTTAGCGGAGATTGGGCCATGGGCGGAGACAACAGGAATGGGGGGAGGGGGTCAAGGGGCGAGGCAGCGCGATTGTGGCACGCCCCGTGGTTCGAGGCTCTTGAAGAACTCGCACCTCACCATGAAGGCTACTCGGGGGATAGTCTCGGATGAGGCGCGTAGTGAGCCTCTTGGATAAGGGCTACTGGGGGATCGACATACTGTGAGTAGCCCTCATGGTGAGGTGGGAGCGTAGCGACCCTCGAACCACGAGGGCGTTCCCGGACCTAGGCCACAGCCTGGTTGGTCGCAGCCCGCCGTGACGTCACAGCATCCGCCAAATCCTGCAGCACGGTGACCGTCGTCTCCCAGTCAATGCAGCCGTCGGTGATGGATTGGCCGTAGACCAGGTTTTGGCCGGGGACGAGGTTCTGGCGGCCGGCGACGAGGTTGGATTCGAGCATAACGCCGATGATGCGGCGGTCGCCGGCGGCGATCTGGGCGCCGACATCGGCGAGGACCAGGGGCTGGTTTTCGGGTTTCTTGGCGGAGTTGGCATGGCTGGCATCAATCATGACGACAGGCGAGCGGCTGGATTTTTCGGCTTGGGCGCAGGCGTCGGCGACGCTTGCGGCGTCGTAGTTGGTGGATTTGCCGCCACGCAGGATGATGTGGCAATCGGCGTTGCCGGTGGTGGTGGCGATGGCGGAGTGGCCGGTCTTGGAGACGGCCATGAAGTGATGCGGCTGACCGGCGGAGGCGACGGCATCGAGCGCGATCTGCACATTGCCATCGGTGCCGTTCTTGAAGCCGACCGGGCAGGAGAGGCCCGAGGCCAGTTCGCGGTGGATTTGCGATTCGGTTGTGCGGGCGCCGATGGCGGCCCAGGAGACCAGATCGGCAATGTATTGGGGGGTGGTCATGTCGAGGAATTCGCAGGCGGCGGGCAGGCCGAGATTGTTGATCTCGAGCAAAAGGCCGCGCGCGGTGTGCAGGCCGAGGTCGATGTCGAAGCTGCCATCAAGATCGGGATCGTTGATCAGGCCCTTCCAGCCGACGGTGGTGCGCGGCTTTTCGAAATAGACGCGCATGACGATTTCGAGGCGGTCGCCGAGTTCGGCGCGCAGGGTGGCGAGGCGGTGGGCATAGTCGATTGCGGCGATGGGATCGTGGATGGAGCAGGGACCGACGATCACAGCGAGACGGTCGTCCTGCGCGTGCAGGATCGAATGGACGGCGTGGCGAGCGCTGAGCACAGTGCGGGTGGCCGCATCGGTGCGCGGATGCTGGCGCATCACCTCGATGGGCGGGGTCAATTCGGTAATCTGGGTGATGCGCAGGTCGTCGGTCGATTTCAGCACGGGTGGTCTCCTCGGGGTGGGGATCAACCGGCGGCACAAAAAAGCCGCCAGGTTGAGCTGGCGGCGGCTTTTTGGGTTGTTTTGAACTTGAACCTAGATCAAGCGCGTCCCTGCCTCCGCCAGCTTCGGATAGCTAAAATACCAAAACGAAACTGTGGCGAGGGGACGGATCATGGAGACGGTATAGCGCGGGGGCGGGGTGGAGTCGAGTGTGACTTTCGGCGGGTCTCCCGTCGGGCGGCAGGTCACCCCTACCTCGCCCATCAAGGGGGAGGTTTCTCGCCGCTCTTGGGACGGGATCGAAACACAACCAGAGGACGGCGACTTCCTCTTGATGGGAGGATGCGGGGGCTATTTTTGCGAGCATCAAAGCATGGGCGGGCGCGGGACCCCTCACCCTGACTATTCTGCTGAACGCAGAATAGTCTGTCCCTCTCCCTCAAGGGGAGAGGGGTGACGACTGATGGGTTGGGTTATCTCAACCGCCCTTGTTGAAGTGGTCGTAGATGAGCTGGGCCATCTGGTCGGAGATGCCGGGGACGGCGGAGAGGTCCTGCAGGGAGGCGCGGCCGGCGGCTTTGGCGGAGCCGAAGTGGTTGAGCAAGGCGCGCTTGCGGGTCGGGCCGATGCCTTCGATTTCGTCGAGCGGGTTGGCCACGGCCTCCTTCTTGCGCTTGGCGCGGTGGGTGCCGATGGCGAAGCGGTGGGCTTCGTCGCGCAGGCGCTGGACGTAATAGAGTACCGGGTCGCGATGGGGCAGCATGAAGGCTTCGCGGCCTTCCATGAAGAATTTTTCACGGCCGGCATCGCGCTCCTCGCCCTTGGCAATGCCGATGAAGATGACTTCCTTGGACAGGTTCATCTCGGCAATGACGCCGCGCACGGCGCTCATCTGGCCGGCGCCGCCGTCGATGAAGACGACATCGGGCCAGTCGGGCATGCCGGTGCCTTCATCTTCGGCCTCTTCGTCGCTTTCATTGGCGAGCCGGGTGAAGCGGCGAGTGAGCACTTCGCGCATCATGCCGAAGTCGTCGCCGGCAGCGATGTCGGATTTGATGTTGAAAGTGCGATAGTGCTTTTTGGAAAAGCCTTCCTCGCCCGCCACGACCATGGCGCCGACCATGTTAGTGCCCGAAATATGGGAGTTATCGTAAATTTCGATGCGGCGAGGCGGCTCATCGAGGCCGAAGCATTCGGCGACGCCTTCGAGCAGGGTGCGGTTGGTGGCGCCTTCGGCGAGCTGGCGGCCCAGGGCCTCGCGGGCATTGTTGAGCGCGTGGTTGACCAGATCGCGCTTTTCGCCGCGCCGGGGCACTTCGACATAGACGCGGCGATCGGCGCGCGAGGTCAGCGCCTCTTCCATCAGGTCATGCTCGGCCAAGTCGTGGCTGATCAGCACCAGGCGGGGCGGGGTGCGGCTTTCGTAGAACTGGCCGATAAAGGCTTCGAGCACCTCGGCGTCGGAAAGCGAGGCGTCGGCGCGCGGGCGGAAGGCGTGATTGCCCCAGTTCTGGAAGGCGCGGAAGAAGAACACCTGGACGCAGAACTGGCCGCCTTCGTGGTGAATGGCGAAGACGTCGGCTTCCTCGACGGATTTGGCGGTGGCATCGCCCTGCGACTGGATCAGGGCGAGAGCGCCGAGGCGGTCGCGCAGCAGGGCAGCGCGTTCAAAATCAAGCTGTTCGGCGGCGGCGTTCATGTCCTTTTGCATATGGTCGCGCACGCCCTTGGAGCGGCCGCTGAGGAAATCACGGGCCTCGGCGACCAGTTCGGCATAGTCGGCGGGGGTGATTTCCTGGGTGCAGGGCGCCGAGCAGCGCTTGATCTGGTGCTGCAGGCACGGGCGGGTGCGGGCGGCAAAAAAGCTGTCCGAGCAATTGCGCAGCAGGAAGGCCTTTTGCAGGCTGGCAATGGTGCGGTTGACGGCGGTGACCGAGGCGAACGGGCCGAAATAATGGCCGGGACGGCGGCGGGTGCCGCGATGCTTGAGCAGTTCGGGCGCCGGGTGATCGGTGGCGATCAGGATATAGGGGAAGCTCTTGTCGTCGCGCAGCAGCACGTTGAAGCGGGGCTTGAGGCGCTTGATCAGGTTGGCTTCGAGCAGCAGCGCTTCGGACTCGGTTTCGGTGCGCACGAACTCCATGGTCACGGTGGCCGCGATCATGCGCTGCAGGCGCATTTCGAGCGCTTCGGGGCGGGTGTAATTGGTGACGCGCGCCTTGAGATTGCGGGCCTTGCCGACATACATGACCTCGCCGGCGGCATCGATCATGCGATAGACGCCGGGAGATGATGGCAGGGTGCGCACGAAGGCGCGGATGGCTTCGTGACCGCTGGTGGGTGATGTGTCCGTCATGAGCGTGGGGTTGGCCCGCGGCGGGCCGCATAGTCGAGGTGCTGGCCGCCGTCGAGCGCCAGCATCTGGCCGGTCATCGAGGGCATTTGCAGCACCATCATGACGCCGGTGGCGATCTCGTCAGGCCCCGCATGACGCTGCAAGGGCAGGGTGGCAACCTGTTTGTCGAAGGCGGCTTGATCCTGCCGGGAATGGGGCAGGACCGGGCCGGGGCCGACGGCGTTGACGCGGATATCGGGAGCCAGCGACTGGGCCAGGGTGCGGGTCGCGGTCCACAATACCGATTTGGACAGCGTATAGCTGAAATAGGCGGGCGACAGATGCAGCACCCGCTCGTCGATGATGTTGACGATATTGCCCTTGGCGCCAGCGGGAAGCTGGGCGGCGAAATCGCGGGCAAGGAAGACGGGCGCTTCGGCATGGATGGCGAAATGGCGGTCCCACTGGTCTTCATCGAGGTCGCGGGCGCTGTCGGGGTCAAACAGGGAAGCGTTGTTGACGAGGACGGTCAGCGGACCGAAAGGCCTGGTGGCGCGCTCGACCAGGGTGGCGCGCTGGTTGCGCCGGGCCAGGTCGGCCTTGACGATGGCGGCCCTGCCGCCGGCAGCGACAATGTCGGCGCGCACGGCGCGGGCGCCTTCGGCATTGGCGCGATAGTGGATGACCACGGCATGGCCGGCCCCGGCAAGATGGTGGGCAATGGCCGCGCCGATGCGGTCGCTGGCACCGGTAATCAGGGCGACGGAATGGGCTGGCGATGAGGCGGTCTGATTCGTCATGATCTGTCGGTTTGGAAAGCGCAGCGGACCTTAAGCTGCTTTGGGCGGCGGCAGCAACGCCCTGCACAGATAGGGAACACCGCGGCGTGGACAAGGGGTGTCAGCAGGGTGCTGCTTTGTTGCAGTCCGACCGAGCATGGCCTAGAACGATCAGGGCCAAGGCGGCGTTTTTGTTCTGACCAGCATTGTTTCATGACCATTCCAATTGTCGCGAGGCGCGGCGACAACATCGCGCGGGCCATTATCCTGACGCTGCTGGCCATCGGCATTTTCGGCGTGCAGGACGCGGTGTCCAAGGTGCTGGTGCAGCACCATTCGCCGTTCCAGATCACCATGATGCGCTATTGGGGGTTTGCGGCGTTTTCGCTGCTGCTGGTGAGCCGGCAAGCGCCGCTGCGACAGGCGTTCAACTCGCGCGCGCCGGGCTTGCAGGTGGCGCGGGGGGTGTTGCTGATGGCCGATATCTGGCTGTTCGCACTGGCGCTGCGCAGCGTGCCTTTGGCTGAATTGCAGGCGATCTCGCTGGTGGCGCCGCTGCTGGTGACGCTGTTCGCCATTCCGATCCTGGGGGAAAAGGTCGGTGTGTTTCGCTTCGTGGCGGTAGCAGTGGGTTTTGCGGGGGCCATGGTCATCGTGCGGCCCGGCGGGTTGCCGCTGGATCTGGGCGTGGGTTACGCCGTTGCTTCGTCAGCGCTGTATGCGCTTTACATCGTCATCACGCGCAAGGTGAGCGCGGTGGATACGGCAGCCACGAGCCTGGCCTTTACGGGGGTCGTGGGACTGGTGATGTCGAGCGCGGTGGGCGTGTTCTTCTGGCAAACCATGGACTGGCAGAGCGTGGCCATGGTGGTGGTGGTCATGGGCACGACCTGCGCCGGGCACGGGCTGATGACGTTTGCATTGTCGCTGGCGCCGGCCAGCGTGTTGCAACCCTTCAGCTATTTCTCGCTACCCTGGGCGATCTTGCTCAGTGCGACGATATTCGGGCACCTGATCGATCCGATATCGCTGCTGGGCGCGGCGGTGATCGTGGGGGCGGGGCTGGTGGTGATGGCGCGCGAACGCAGCAGGCGAGCGCAGGACGCGAGCGAGACCAATGTGGGACATGAGGGATAGGAGGGGAGCCGAAGCTCCCCGCTGGCACTAGAGCTTGACCTTGGCGTTTTCGCCGATCTTGGGCGAGCGCCGGGTGACCGCGGCAGCGAGCATGGAAATGGCGGAGATCACGCGGCCGGGGCTGTCCCACAGTTCGGCATCCTGCGGGGACACGGTGATGAGCCGGATCGCCGGATCGTCGGCATTGTCCCACCAGGCCTGGGCGAAGGGGGACCAGAGTTCCTTGATCTTGGCGCGATCGTTGGAAACGACCGCCTTGCCGGTGATCGAGATATATTTGCTGTGGGGGATATCGGCGAAGGCCAGGGTCACGATGGGGAAATTGCCGACCTCGTCGTCCTTGTGGCTATCGACATCGGTCAGGAAATAGATCGCTTGCTCACCGCGGTCGACATTGGCTTGCAAAGGACGGCTGCGCTGGCGTTCGCCATCCCAGGTCACGAACATGCAGACCCCGATCCGCTTGGCCAGGTCCCAAATCCGCTCGACATGCTCGCCATGGGCCTTGAGGCTTTTGCTGGTATCGCGCGACTTGGCGGCTGTGGCCGGTGCGGCGGGCGCGGCCGGTTTAGCGGTGGCTGCGGGTTTTGCGGGCTTGGCGACGGCGGCGGGTTTGGCTGGAGCCGTCCGCTTGGCCGCCGGCTTTTTCGCCGGACCGGCCTTGGGCGCTGCCGGTTTGTCGTCCGCAGTAATGGGGGTGGTCTGAGTGGGTGCAGCCGTGCTGGCCATGGCAAAATCCTTTCAGGGTTGCCTGAACAACGAACGACGCCACGTCCCGGTTGCGTGGCTGATTGGCTGGCGCTGCAAAGCGTTGATATCGAACGAAACGCCGCCCCGAAGGGCGGCGCCGAGTGGATCAGTTGCCGAGGCAGATGTAGCCATCGGGGCCGTTGAAGCAGACACTGCCGTCGGAGCGGCCGGGACGGTCCCAACCGGGTCGACCCGGACCATTCCAGCCCGGGCGACCGGGACGGTCCCAATCGGGACGGCCAGGACGATCCCAGTCGGGGCGACCGGGGCGGTCCCAATCCGGGCGTCCGGGGCGGCCTCGCTCGAGGTAGCTGGCCGAGACCCAGCCGTCGGGGCCGCGTTTTTCAACAAAGCACCAGCTGCCCTCGCAATATTGCACATCGACGCGCTCGCCACGGCGGATGGTGTCGATGGCGCGATAATAGGTGCCGGGGCCGGAGCGGACGTTGATGTTGCCGGTGACGACAGCAGGAGAGGCCGAGGCCGCAACGCTGGTGCCGAGCAGCGCGAGGGCTGCCAGGCCAGCGGCCAGTATTTTCCTGTTCAAAGCCATGATCTGAACTCCTAACTCATAAGGCGTTGTTCTGGGGCGTTCTTCGCCTGTGATCCCAGTTAACCGCTTTTCGCCTGAACCCAAGCTGAATGATCCGGTCATGCAGGCCTGCCTAGAGACGCAACAGCTCGACGAAGCGCTTGAGGGTGTCGGAGAGTTTCTTGCGCTGCCTGGGCTTGAGCTCGCCCATCAGGGCTTCCTCGAGCTGGGTCCAGTGATCGGCCAGGCCATTGCGGATGCGGACGCCGCGCTCGGTCAGGGCCAATCCCTGCGTCAGGTCCGAGCCAACGGCCTGGCGCACCACGAGGCCGCGCTCGATCAGGCGTTCGACGCGCGGCGCCAGGGCATCATCGGGCAGGCCAAGCTGGGCGGCCAAGGCCGGCCCGGTGGTGGCAGACCGCGCCAGCTCGAACAGGACGGCATCGTCGCCCGGCTCGAGTCCGCGTTCGCGCAGGGGTACCAGCAGCGCCTGATGCGCCAACTGGCCCGCCTCGATGAGCCGGTAGAGCGTGGAGCGGGATGAGGGGCGGGACATAGGCGGGAAAATAGTCTGAACTCCGGGTACGCGTCGATTGCGCATGTATCCTATCGTTAATCGTGACACGACCAAGGCCCGTTGTTGTTCGCCGGACACAGATGCGTTATGCGTCGCAAACGCCTGCCGGCAGGCCGCATCGCGGAGTTGGACATGACGCAAGACCTCGCCCGCATCCGCGCCTTCGTGCAGGTCTTCGACAGCGGCGGGTTTTCGGCGGCGGCGCGCCAGCATGGACGCTCCAAGGCGCTGCTCAGCAAATATGTCACCGATCTCGAGGACTATCTGGGCGTGCGGCTGATGAACCGGACGACGCGCAAGCTGGGCCTGACCGAGGCCGGCGAGGCCTATTATCGGGAATCCAGCGCGCTGCTGCAGCAGCTGGACGATCTGGACGCCACCATCACGGACCAGACCTCCGAGCCGCGTGGATTGCTGCGGGTTTCGGCGCCGCGCAATTTCGGGGAGGACACGCTGGCGCCGGCGATCTTTGCCTATCTGGCCAAGTTTCCCAAGGTGACGCTCGATCTGCGGCTGGAAGATCGCTACGTCGACCTGGTCGATGAGGGGATCGACGTGGCGCTGCGCATCTCGACCATGGCCGACAGCGCGCTGATCGCCCGCAAGATCGCCGACATGCATATCGTCATCGGCGGTGCGCCATCGCTGATCGCGGCGCATGGAGCGCCCAAGCACCCCGATGATCTGCGCGGCCTGCCGTGCATCGTGGACACCAATCTGCAGGGGCAATCGAACTGGCGGTTTTTCGAGGATGCCAAGACGGTGTCGGTGCCGGTCACCGGTCCGGTGCGGGTCAATTCGCCGTTGGCGGCGCGGCAGGCAGCGATGATGGGCCTTGGCTTTGCCGCATTGCCGTCCTATCTCGCCGATCCGAAAGTGGCGTCGGGCGAGCTGGTACCGGTGTTGACCGATTTCGTGCCCACCGGGCAGACGCTGCAGGTGGTTTATCCGCATCGGCGGCATCTCGCCGGCAAGGTGCGCGCGTTGATCGATCACCTGGTCGAGTGGTTTGCCAGCCATCCGATTTCTTAGGGGCGGTAGTTGGGCATCGTGCAGTTTGGACACCGGGCGGCAGTGCGGCTGGCGGCGCTGGGTGTGATGGGTCTGGCGCTGGTGATCCCGGCGATGGCGCATCCGCATATTTTCATCGATGCCAAGGTGACGGTGGTCTTTGACGACAGCGGGGCGATTGTCGGGCTCAAGCACAACTGGACGTTCGACGCGGCATTTTCCGCCTGGGTGGTGCAGGGGCTCGATACCGATGGCGACCGTGAGACCAGCCCCGAGGAATTGCAGCCGCTGGCCGACGACAATCTGAAGGGCCTGAGCGAATACGGGTTCTACACCTATGCCGGCGCCCAGGATGCGCCGCTGCAGTTCACGCCCGACGGCGACCAGCGCATGGTTTATGCCGATGGCCGGACGACGCTGAGCTATGGGCTGACGGCGGTGACGCCGCAACCGCTGGCCAACCGGTTCGAGCTGGGGGTTTACGATCCCGAATATTATGTGGCGATCACCTTTGCCGATGCCAGCGACGTGACGCTGGACAATGCGCCCGACGGATGCCGGGTGACGCTCGATCCGCCCCAGGAGATGGACCAGGCCTTGCAGGACCGGCTTTATTCGCTGGGGCCCGACGTGGTGGCCTTGCCGCCCGATCTGGCCGCGGCGATGCGGGGCACGCAGGGCATGATCGTGATCACCTGCGATGGGGTGGCGCCGCCGGCGCCAGTCTCGGCGCTGGATGCCGTCAACCAGGTGGGGCAGGCCCATTCGCCCGCGCTGCCGTTTGGCGGGCCGCCCAAGGAGCCGGGGCTGAACCTGCCGCGGACCGGGTTTTTCCTGTGGCTGCAAACCCAGCAGCGCGAATTCTACCAGGCGATGAACACGGCCTTGGCCGGGCTCAAGACCGATTGGACGGCATTCTGGCTGTTGGGTGGGCTGAGCTTTTTGTATGGTGTGATCCATGCGGCGGGGCCGGGGCACGGCAAGGTGGTGATCTCGTCCTATATGCTGGCCAATGAAACGCAGGTGCGGCGCGGGATCGTGCTGAGCGTGATTTCGGCGATGATCCAATCGGGGGTGGCGGTGGCGTTCGTGCTGGTCGCTGCCGGCATATTGGGCCTGACCAGCATGGCCATGGATGTCGCGGCCAACTGGATCGGCATCGCCTCCTACAGCATGGTGGCGCTGCTGGGACTGTGGCTGATCATCCGCAAGGTTTTCGGCGTTGGTCATGGGCATCAGCACCATGGGGACGACATGGCGGCCAAGGCGCATGGGCATCTGCATGGGGCGGAGGTGCATGATCGTGATCATGATCATGGACACGGGCATCATCATGCGGACCATGCCGAAGCCGGGCATGAGCACCACGAGCACATGCATATCGTGCCGGCGAGCGCGGCGACGGGGAGCTGGCGCGAGCAGGTGGGCGTGGTGCTGGCGGTCGGATTGCGGCCATGCTCGGGGGCGCTGGTGGTGCTGGCATTCGCGCTGTCGCAGGGCCTGCTGGCGGCGGGGATCCTGGCGGTTTTGCTGATGGGTGCGGGGACGGCGATCACGGTGGCGGTACTGGCAACGATCGCGGTGACGGCCAAGGGGCTGGCGCGGCGCATTGGGGGGGCGGACAACAGGGTGACGGGCGCACTGGTGTGGTGGGCGGAACTGGCGGGCGCGGTGGCGGTATTCGGGTTTGGCGTGTTGCTGGTGATAGCGAGTTTGTAGGCAACGGACGGCCGGAGTTGGCACCGATAACCCCTCACCCGGTTTTCCGCTGGACGCGGAAAACCACCCTCTCCCGCAAGGGGCGAGGGTTGGCATCGCGTTTAGTCGATTCACGGAGTCTTCCTTCTCTCCCCGTGGGAGACGATGCCCGAAGGGCGGATGAGGGGGGGCGGCCGCAGATGCTGTGTCCCCCAGACGCGACCCATCGCCGCCTTGCGGCGGGGGCGGGAGTGGATATGGTGCGGGCAAACTAGAAGTCTTCCAAACTGCGGCGTTTCATGTCCGATCACCTGCCTGCCAACCATCCGGCCGTCCTGACGCCCAAGATCGGCGTGCTGCTGCTCAATCTGGGGACGCCGGATGCGACCGATTACTGGAGCGTGCGGCGCTATCTCAAGGAATTCCTGAGCGATCGACGGGTGATCGAGACGCCGCCCTGGCTGTGGTGGCCATTGCTGAACCTGGTCATCCTCTCGGTGCGGCCGCAGAAAAGCGGGCATGCCTATGCCCAGATCTGGGACAAGGACCGCAACGAGAGCCCGCTGCTGGTGATCACCCGCAACCAGGCGGAAAACCTGGGGCAGCGGCTGGCGGGGCATGACAACGTCATGGTGGACTTTGCCATGCGCTACGGCAATCCCTCGACCCGCTCGCGGCTCGAGGCGCTGCATGCCGCGGGGTGCAGCAAGATCCTGCTGGTGCCGCTTTATCCGCAAAATTCGGCGACCACCACGGCGACGGCGAACGACAAGGCCTTCGACGTGCTCAAGACCATGCGGTGGCAGCCGGCGGTGCGCACGGCACCGGCCTATTTCGAGGACGCCAAATATATCGAGACGCTGGGCAATTCGATCCGCGAGGGGGTGGCGGCGCTCGATTTCGAGCCGGACCTGGTGATCACCAGCTATCACGGCATGCCGGTCAGCTACCTGGAGCGTGGCGATGTCTATCATTGCCAGTGCTACAAGACGACGCGACTGGTGCGCGAATATCTGGGCTGGGAGAAGGACAGGATCATGCTGACGTTCCAGTCCCGGTTCGGGCCCACCAAATGGCTGGAGCCTTATACAGACGTGACTTTAGCCGCGCTGCCGGGGCGGGGGATAAAGAAAGTCGCGATCCTGGCGCCGGCGTTTTCGGCGGACTGCATCGAGACGCTGGAGGAAATCGCCATGCAGGGGCGGGAAACCTTCATGGAGGCAGGGGGCGAGCAGTTTGCCTATATCCCCTGCCTCAATGACAGCCCCGGCGGCATGGACATGATCGAGGCGATGGTGCGCCGCGAATTGTCGGGCTGGCTTTAGAGACTGTTTGTAAACTCTACTCCGGCGGCCATCTGCGCCGGCTTTCTGCGCTTCCGGTGCTCACGTACCAACGTACGCTGCGCCATAGCCCTGCATAGCGCTACGGGCGTTCTTCGCCGTAAAGGTCCACCGGACCTTTACTCAGAAGCTCATCACTTCTCGAAAACCACCGCAGCTGACTCACCAGAACGAGTTTCCAAACAGTCTCTTTGCTGCATCGATCTTCGGATTACAGCTGGACTTTGGCGTTGTCGCCGAAGTCGGGGGAGGCGCCGGTGACGGCGGCGACCAGCATCTTGGTGCTGGCGACGAGCTGGTTGGGGCTATCCCAGAGTTCGCCGTCATCGGGGATGACCGTCAGCACGCGGATGGAGGGATCGTTTTCGTCTTCCCACCAGGCCTTGTCGAAATTGCTCCACAAATCCTTGATCAGGGCACGGTCATTGGCGACCGTCGCCTCGCCGGTCATGGTCACGTATTTGTGGCCGCCGCTATCGGTCCAGGTCATGGTGACAATGGGGAAGCGCTCGATCTGGCCATTCTTGTGGCCATCCTGGTCGACCAGGAAATAGATCGCGTGCTTGTCGCGATCGACGCGGGCGGAGAGGGGACGGGCGCGCTGGCGTTCGCCATCCCAGGTGGTGAACATGCAGATGTCGATTTTCTTGGACAGCTCCCAGATGCGGTCCTCGACCTCTTCGGGGGTCTGATCGGAATGGGGTTGGGCTTTGGACATGGCTGGTCTCCTTGGTGAGAAAGGCGAACGAGCCGGCAGCGATCGGGTTGCCTAAATAGGGGTCGGTCAGGGGCTTTTCCCGCCCGTCCCCTGCCTAGTCACCGAAGATGCCTGAGCCGGGAAACAGCTTGGGCCCGATGGACCGCGGGGGCGTGGCGCGGGTCTTGGCGGACCAGCCGACCAGGTAGCTGGCATTGACCCAGCCGGTATCGGCCACGAGGCACCAGCGGCCCGAACGGGTGCAGCGCTCCAGCATCACTTCGGTGCCGTTGGGGAGGCTATCGATGACGGCATAGCGCGAGCCGGGGCCGGAGCGGACATTGATATCGCCGCCGGTGACGCGGGCGGTGGAGGCGGCCAGCGTGGGGGTGGCGAGCAGGGCAAGGACAAGGACGAGGACGGCGCGCATGACGGAAACTCCATGTGCCCCGAGCATGGCACCGGGGCGCGGCAAATTTGCGGCAGCGGCAAGGGCCGCACGGCGCGGGGGCCTGCGGGGACAACGGCGGTGAGCGGCTTTCGCCTCTGGGATTTTGGTAGAGTGAGGCGAGAGCCGCTCACCACGACCGGTTTTTGCTGCATGCGCTTCGAGCGGCCACCCTTTTGGGGCTGGCTATCGGACGCGTTCGCCCTGGGAGCAGAGGGCTCCGATGGTTGGCGCGCCCGGCCGGGCCGGTTGTCAGCGTCCACGCATGAGCCGGGCGACCCCGACTCCACCGTCTCCCCGCCCGGCGCTTCGTCGGCGCCGCGTGTGTGGCGGGAACGGGGGCATCATGGCATCGGATTTGGCGGCGGGGACAAGATGGACGGATCAAGGCTCGCCAAAGGTCCACCAATCGCCATCATCATCCTCGGACTCTTTGTAATAGAGGCTCTTGAAGGCGCCCAGGGCAGCATCGGCCTCTTCCAGCCGCAGCAACAGTTCGGCAAAGCTCAGCGCGCTGCCGGGCTTGAGGCGCGCGAGGCGGCGGCCAAAGCGCTCGCGCGAGACGACGCGGAAGGTCGCGTCGATCAGCTCGGCAGCCAAGGCGATCAGCACCGGCGGTGCGGGTGTTTCAGGATGCGCGCGGGCGCGAACCGCCAGATCGCGCAGCGCCGGCTCGAAGCGCGATTGCAGGGCGAGATAGCGGATCACCAGGGGATAGGCGGCGCGCTTGTCAGGATCGAGCATGGATGTGGTCTCCGAATGGGCGGAGAAGTTTAAGCGCGGGGGCAGGGGCGGGGAGAAGATTTTTGGGGGCTCCCTCTGGCAGGGGTAGGCCGGATGGGGGTGGTGCGGTGCGTGGAAAGGACCCCCACCTAACCTCCCCCTGGGAGGGGGAGGGACTGATCGCGTATGCTGGACCATGGTTGATCACCTCTGCTCCTCCCCCTGCCAGGGGGAGGCCGGGTGGGGGTGCTCTGGTGCGCGGGAAGGACCCCCACTTAACCTTTCTTGGGAAGGGAGGGACTGAATCGAGTGCGTTGGACGATAGATGTCACGCTACTCCTCATCCTATTTGGGGGAGGCCGGGTGGGGGTAGCGGGGTGAGTAGCCAACAGCAGTCGGAGGCGAGGGGCTTCTTGCCGTTCCGCAGGGCCAGTTGCACCAGCAGAGCGGTTGGAGGCAAGAAGGCCCCGAGGGCGGGGCCGAATGGCGCAGGGCCACAGTCTTTGGTGGGAATTTGATCAACATACTATTGCACGATTGATGACTTATAGGTCCGTTCATCGAGTTTTGCGTTGACTCTCTGTCAGATGGGTGGAAATTGCCCATCATATTTTCTGGTATGTTCTCTTTTTGTTCTGTATGATAGGGATGAAAGGTTAACTGTTTTTGATAACCTAGATTCGGAGGCCGGCATGATCACCTATTTGGAAACGAGTGTCTTTGACTCACCAGCGCAGACGCTGGTCAACACCGTGAACACCGTAGGGGTTATGGGCAAAGGGATAGCTAAGGAGTTCAAGTCTCGCTACCCGACTATGTTTCATGAGTACAAGCGCCTATGCGATAGTCATGAATTGAGTGTCGGGAAGCTGCACCTTTGGCGAAACGACAAACGTTGGGTGCTGAATTTTCCAACCAAAACGAATTGGAAGCAACCCTCGAAGTTGGAATACATCTCGGCGGGACTCGAGAAATTTGTAAGCTCGTATTCACGTTTAGGCATAACTTCGGTTTCGTTCCCGCCACTAGGTTGTGGGAATGGCAATCTAAAATGGCTTGAGGTGAGGCCGGTCATGGAAAACTACCTGAAACGGGTCAATATTCCGGTTTACATTCACGATGTGCAGGTGAAAGAAGGTTTTGTTCCGGAGCATTTTGACGATACCCGTGCCCCAGATGACTTTGCCCAGTTTTGGGCCGATCTTTCCGGAGCTGTACGGAAGAACAAGGGGCAATTCTATACTAGCATAGATGGGTCTTATTCTGTAGAAGCACTGGAGCGTGACTGTATCGTTATTAACAGGGCCGGCCATCGACGCAGGATTGATCGAGATTTGGTAGAAGATTCTTGGCTGACCCTCCGCGATAGGTGCCTGACCAACCGTAGCTTCACCGATGACAATACAAGGAAACTAAAAAGTTACCTGTTTCCCATCATCGCTGAGCTCCCCTATGTTCATAAGGCTTCCATTCGAAGTGCTGGTGAAGGCTCTGCTAAGTCTGAGGGTCTATTTATCAATCGTGAAAGCTATGAAGGGTTTTCTGCACCCGCTGATCAGGTGCAAGGGTGCCTATCTCTTTAGCTAGAGCAAACAAGCACGTAGACGACTGGGGCACGAAGTTGCGCCCTTTTCCTCGCCACATGTGGGCAAGGCACCTTTTCCACGCCTGTCAGCTCGATGTTGCGGTTGCAATCCTACGTGCTAGAGCGCTCCGGTGCAGGAATGAAGCTGGCGAACTGCTCTGCGACGTAGCTAATCAGGGGGCGTTGTGGAACAATCCAGTAGCGCACAACTATGCGCGTTTATACTTCCGCCCCCGAAATTCCTTCCATCTAAAGACCGAAGGCATCAAGCGGATTGGCGACCCCTATCGTGTAGACCCGCACATGTCCATCCCGATCATGTTGGCATTTGATTTCGCCAAAGTCATTACCCTGCCGGAGAGTGGATTTCTTTACGGAAATTTTGCGCACCTTGGCGCGCAAGTTCTAACGGGTGATGTTGATTTTAACAAATTAGACTTCAGCAAAATCTATCACGACGCCCCAACAGCGAGTGATGGTGACGCCATCAGAGAAGCGCGAATGTCCGAAGTGGTTGTTGAGGGCCAAGTTTCTACCGGGCTGATAAATGCTATCATATGTCGGACCGTGCATGATCTGGCAACTCTGAAGCAAGCCTTGCCGGATTTAGCGTCGCAGCTTCCACTGCGAGTAGAACGTCAGTCTTCCGTTTTTCAAAAACGTGGGACCTATATTAGAGAACTTTATTACAGCGAAGGCAACATCCACGTTACACTGGCATATCCGCATAGCGGCGGACTAAGTAATGTAAATATTCGCCTGTCGTCAGAGCTGTTCGATAGAGCTTATACTGTGAATGCATCACGCTTTCAGATACCATGCGTGGGCGCAGACCCGCAGATGGTTTGGACTATTCATGTAGAGGGATGTCTCGCGTACCGCGCTCCCTTACCTTGGGAAGCAGGAGTCTTCTAGTTTTCGAGGCCATCTGGTCCGCGCCAACAATGCCCGGACATGCATTCTATTTCCCTCGCACTTAGTTAGCTTACCTCCCCACTCAGCGTATCCAACTCCATCTCCCGCAACCGCTTCACCTCGTCGCGCAGCCGTGCGGCCTTCTCGAACTCAAGGTTCGTGGCGGCTTCGCGCATTTGGGCTTCCATGTCCTTGATGACGGCAGCGAGGTTGGCGCCGATTTGGGTGGCTTCCTTGCCGTCGCGGCCTTTGCCGATGGAGATGGTGACGTGGTCGCGTTCGTAAACCGAGTCGACGATGTCGTGGATGTTGGAGCGGACCGAGGCGGGGGTGATGCCGTGGGCCTCGTTGTAGGCGACCTGCTTTTCGCGGCGGCGGTTGGTTTCGGCGAGGGCGCGTTCCATGGAGCCGGTGGTGCGATCGGCGTAGAGGACGACCTTGCCGTCGACGTTGCGGGCGGCGCGGCCGATCGTCTGGATCAGACTGGTTTCGGAGCGGAGGAAACCTTCCTTGTCGGCGTCGAGGATGGCGACGAGGCCGCATTCGGGGATGTCGAGGCCCTCGCGCAGCAGGTTGATGCCGACGAGGACGTCGAAGGCGCCCAGGCGCAGGTCGCGGATGATTTCGATGCGCTCGATGGTGTCGACGTCCGAATGCATGTAGCGCACGCGAATGCCCTGTTCGTGCAGGTATTCGGTCAGGTCCTCGGCCATTTTCTTGGTGAGGACGGTGAGCAGGGTCCGGTAGCCCTTCTTGTTGGTCTCGCGGATTTCGTCGACCACGTCATCGACCTGGGCCTTGGCGGGGCGGATTTCGACCGGCGGATCGATCAGCCCGGTGGGGCGGATGACCTGTTCGGCGAAGACGCCGTCGGTCTGGTCCATCTCCCATTTGCCGGGGGTGGCCGAGACATAGACCGATTGCGGGCGCATGGCGTTCCACTCCTCGAAGCGCAGCGGGCGATTGTCCATGCAGGAGGGCAGGCGGAAGCCGTATTCGGCCAGGGTCGCCTTGCGGCGCAAGTCGCCGCGATACATGGCGCCGAGCTGGCCGATGGTGACGTGGGATTCGTCGACGAAGACCAGGGCATTGTCGGGCAGATATTCGAACAGGGTCGGCGGCGGCTCGCCGGGGCGGCGGCCGGTGAAGTAGCGCGAATAATTCTCGATGCCGGCGCAGGAGCCGGTGGCTTCCATCATTTCCAGATCGAACAGGGTGCGCTGCTCGAGGCGTTGGGCTTCGAGGAAGCGGCCGGCGCCGTTGAGCTCCTGCAGGCGCCCGGCAAGCTCCTGGCGGATGAGCTTGAGCGCCTGGTTCATGGTGGCGCGGGGGGTGACGTGGTGGGAATTGGCGTAGATGCGGATGAAGGTCAGGTCGGCGGACTTCTTGCCGGTGAGGGGATCGAACTCGGCGATGGATTCGATCTCGTTGCCAAAGAGGGCGACGCGCCAGGCGGCGGCTTCGTAATGGGCGGGGAAAATCTCGATGGTGTCGCCGCGCACCCGGAAGGTGCCGCGCACGAAGCCGGTATCGCCGCGCTTGTATTGCAGGGCAACGAGCTTGGCGAGCAGTTCGCGCTGGTCGATCTTCTGGCCCTTGGAGAGGTCGACGGTCATGGCGGTATAGTCTTCGACCGAGCCGATGCCGTAAATGCAGGAGACCGAGGAGACGATGATGACGTCGTCGCGTTCGAGGATGGAGCGCGTGGCCGAGTGGCGCATGCGATCGATCTGCTCGTTGATGGTGGATTCCTTTTCGATATAGGTATCGGTGCGCGGCACATAGGCCTCGGGCTGATAGTAATCGTAGTAGGACACGAAGTATTCGACGGCGTTGTCGGGAAAGAAGGACTTGAACTCACCGTAGAGCTGGGCGGCGAGGGTCTTGTTGGGCGCCAGGATCAGCGCCGGGCGGTTGGTCTTGGCAATGACCTGGGCGGCGGTGAAGGTCTTGCCGGAGCCGGTGACGCCGAGCAGGACCTGGTCGGTTTCGCCATTGGTGACGCCTTCCACCAGCTCGGCGATGGCGGTGGGCTGGTCGCCGGCGGGGGTATAGGGGGTCACCATGCGGAAGGGCATGGAGGCGCCGCGGGTGGGGCGCGCGGGGCGATGGGGCATCCAGGGGGAGGAGCCTTCGACTTCCTTGCGGCCATGCAGGATGATCTGTTCGAGCGCCTTGACGGTGGCGGTGACGCCGACGGTGGTGGCGTCCTCGACGGTGCGGCTGGAGCCGGACTTGGAGCGGGCGCTGGAGAGGGCATCGCGCAGCTTGCCGACGGTTTCGGGATCCTTGGCGGCGGCGCGGCTGAGTTCGCGCGCGGTCATCGCGGCCTGCGAGGGCACGTGGCCGAAACCGGCCTGAGGGGCCTCGCCCATGCCGGAGAAATCGGGGCGGACGACGGAATTGATCTTGGTCTTGTTGGGTCGCGGGGCCATGCCGGTGACCGAGTCGTGGCTGGACTTGGTGGTGCGGCGCTTTTCCAGGGCGGTCTTTTTCGCCTCGGCCTTGGTGGCGGCGGCTTCGGCTTCGGCGGCGTCGGCGGCAACTTTCTGGTCGGCGCGATCGAGCGCGCGCTTGTTCTTCATCCGCTCGGCATACAGCGGCTTGCTGGCGGCGAGGTCCTCGGCCTTTTCGATTTCGCTGAAGAACTCGTCGATGGAAAACTCGGAGCTTCGTTTGACCTCGCGCCGGTCAGGCTGGCCGGGACGGGCGGACTTTTCAGCCATGGGAACACCGTGATTTGGGGAGACCCCAAAATGGGGACTGCGACGCCGGATTGCAACTGTGAAGCGAGCTTAGCACCCCATGAACGGAGACGGAACGGGGCTGCTGACAATTGATGTCAGGAAGGGGACGCCGGAACCCAGATGGCAGAATGGTGATCGCCCAGCGGCAGCGCCCGGCCGGTCAGCGCGGTCATGCCGACCCAGGCGCAGACCACGGCATCCAGCGCGTCTTCCCAGGCCTTGAGCTGGCGGCCAGAGGCGTCGGGAGACGGCAGGGGGAGGGCTGCCGCGACGCCGGCAATGCGGGCATCGAGCAGCGCGACGATGATGCGCCATTGCGCGAGCAGGTTGGCGCGCCGATCGGCAAGGGGGAGGCCGGGCCAGTATTTGGCGGTCTTGCCGATCTTGTAGGGCAGCCGGCGCGGGGCGGCGGCGAGCTCGATCAGGGCCGGATGGGGATAGACTTCGATCAGGCCGAAGTCGACGGGCGCGGCGGTGCGCAGCGGATAACCCGCAGCGGCGAAATCGGCCGTCATGCGGTCGGCAAGGGCACCGGGTCGGGTGACGCTGGGGGTGTGGGTGCTGGCGTGGCGGGCGCCGTAGAGGCGCGAGACGGCATTGTCGGAGGCGCGGCGCGCGTTGATCGGCTGGTAGGCCAGGGGAATATCGGCGGCGACGAGCGTGATGGGATGGCCGGTCAGGGCCGCAGCGGCGGCGAGCAGGCGGGTTGCGTCGAATGCATCGGCAGCATCGGCGAGGCCGGCACGACGGTAGAAGGCGCCGTAGCTGCTCCCCACGGCGAGGAGGCGCCAACTATCGCCGTCGGCGGCAACCAGCGCGACACCGCTGGGCTGGGTCGTGGTCCACGCCGCGTCGATGCCGAGGACGGATTGCATGGGGCTCGGGCGCTCTGGCTGAGGGTGAACGCGCGGCACAGGATCCAAAGCGGACGATGGCGGGCCTGCCGTCACGTCAGACTGCCAGCAAACCTGTCAATAGACGCGGATGGCGGAGACGTGGTCGTTGAGGAATTTGTCGAGCACGGGCTGGCTGGCCAGGATGCGGTTGCAGTAACTTTTGAAATCGCGGTCGCGGCAGGCGGCGACGGAGACGTCGCCCTGGATCGACACCGAGGAGAAGCGGTTGTCGAGGTGATAGAGCAGCAGGTCGGTGAAGACGCGGCCGGAGCCGAGGCAGAGGGAAGGACCGGTATAGTTGCGCCCTTCATAAAAGCACACTTCGCCGGGGCCGCCGGCGGCATAGTTCAGGCGGCCGGGCTGGCCGAAATCGAGATTGCCTAGTGCGGTCCAGCCGCGGGGCTGATGATCGCCCACCAGGCACCAGAGGCCGGAGCAGCGATAGACGGTGACGTCGAGGTCTTCGCCAATGGTGCCGACGGCGTCGTAGCGCACGCCGGGCCCCTCGAACAGGGTCAGGGTGGCGGTGCTGGAGGCGGGGGTGCCATAGCCGGTGTCGCTAGCGGCAAAAGCCGCAGGCACGGCCAGCAGGATCAAGCCGGAGAGGGCGATAAGCAAGTGGCGCGCGCGCTGCAACATGGGTGGGAACTCCGGTACACTGCACTGAATTGGGGCGATCCTATCGCGCGAAGCGCCGGCATCCAAGCGGCATTGTTGTGGGGTGGGTAAAAAGCGTTGGGCTTGGGGTGAGGGAGGGGGTATTGGGGCGAGGAGGGACCCCCACCTTGATCCTCCCCCTGGGAGGGGGAGGTGTCGACTGGGGATTTTGGGATGATGATGTCGGTGTTAGCGGCGGCGCCCTCCCCCTATTAGGGGAGGCTGGGTAGGGGGCGAGGGCCCGGATATTGGGGTGGGGGAACCCCCACCGCCATTCGGGCGTAGCCCTCATGGCCTTCTTCGCTTAAATCGCTCCACTGGAGCGATTTATCCCTTCGAGCCGCTTCAAAGTCCTCCCCCTGGGAGGGGGAGGTGTCGACTGGGGATTTTGGCTATTAAGCTGTGCGTGCGGCTAGCGGACGCGGAGGGAGACGATGGATTCGTCGTAGTCGCCGAGTTGGGCGGCGCTGGTGGTGTAGGTGCGGCAATCGCGGAAGTTGCGTTCGGCGCAGACCTGCACCTCGAGACCGTCGGGGTTGTCGATCGAGCGGAAGCTATAGGCGTTGCGGCCGAGGTCGCGGACGCTATCGCCTTCCTCGAAGCATTGGCTGTCGCCGTTGAAGCGGGTGCGATCGTAGAAGCAGACCTCGGCCGAGCGCGACGGGGGATCATAGACCGGCGGGCGCGGACGGCCGGGATTGGTGGGAAAGACGCCGGGATTGCCGTTGCCGACGCCGATATTGATGCTGGGGCCGCCATTGCCGCCCAGATTGAAGCCGAAGGACAGGCCCGGATTGCGCGGATCGGCGGGGCGACCGCCCTGGGCACTGAGATAGCTGGCGGAAATCCAGCCATCCGGGCCTGGCTTCTGGACATAGCAGAACGCGCCTTCGCAGCGCTGCACATCCACCGGCGTGCCGCTCTGGACCATGTCGACGACCGCGAAATTGGTGCCGGGACCGGAGCGCACGTTGACATTGGAGGTCACGACGCCAGGCGCCGCCTGGGCGGATGGCAGGAAAACGAGCGCTGCGGCGGCGGCGACGGCGATGCCGGTCGCTACATTGAGCAGCATGGTGCGGGTGTGGCGGTTCATGAAGTCGCTCCTCGGCGATGACGCTAGTAGTGTGCAGAAACGGGACAGGCTGGAGAAGAGTTCCTGTGTCCCGCAGGATTGACGGCCTTTTCAGCATTCACCAGCTGAATGGGAAGTGAACGACATCAGGACGCGATGGGGCGCTTGGCGCCGTGCTCGTCGAGCGCGACATAGACAAAGCGGGCCTCGGTGACCTTGACGCGATCGGCGAGGCGATTGCGACGGGCCCAGGCTTCCATGGCGACGGTGATCGAGGTGGTGCCGACGCGCTCGATGGTGGTGTAGACGCAGAGCACGTCGCCGACCTTGACCGGGGCGATGAAGGTCATCGCCTCGACAGCCACGGTGACGGTGCGGCCCCTGGCGCGCTCGTGGGCGGCAATGGAGCCGGCGATATCCATCTGGCTCATCACCCAGCCGCCGAAAATATCGCCGGCAGGGTTGGTATCGGCGGGCATGGCCAGGGTGCGGATGGTCAGCTCGCCCTTGGGGTCGGTGCCGCTTGCTTGCATGATCAGGGTCCTTTTACCGGCCAGCGGCCGACAGCTTCTTCCCAATGCCGGCGGCACAGGGACAGATAGACGGATTTTTCGATGGCGACCTGATCCCCGTCGGTCAGCACCCGGCCATCGAGCCCCTGGCGGACCACCATGGTCGCCTTGGCGCCGCAGGAACAGATGGTGCGAATTTCGCGCAGCACGTCGGCAATGGCAAGCAATTCGGCGGAACCGGGAAACAGCTTGCCCTGGAAATCGGTGCGCAGGCCAAAGGTCATCACCGGAATGCGCAGGCGATCGGCGGTGCGGGCGAGCTGCCACACCTGGTCGTGGGACAGGAACTGGGCTTCATCGACGAAGACGCAATCGACCTTGGCGGTTTCGGCCTCGTCGCGGATGAGCTGAAACAGATCGTCGGTGGCCGAATAGAGCGCCGCGGGCTCGGAAATGCCCAGGCGCGAGCTGATGAGGCCGACATTGTTCTCGGCATAAAGCGCGGAGGTGAACAGCAGGGGGCGCATGCCGCGCTCGCGGTAATTGTAGGCAGCCTGCAGCAGCAGGGTGGACTTGCCCGCATTCATGGCCGCATAGGAAAAATAGAGTTTGGCCATGGTCCGCGCGTCAGGTTTCGATTGCCCGGTTGTGCCGGAGCCGGACCCGGCGCGCGAGAGGCAAACGCGGTTGCTCCACACAAAAAGAGGCCGCCCCGAAAGGCGGCCCAAATGCCGATTGGGGTCGGCTCGAGCCGGGCTGGCGACCGGGCTCGCGTGACGTGCCGGGCGCGGCGTTGGGGCAACGCGGGGCCGGGCGGTTCGGACCGATGGGGTAAAGGCCGGAACCAGGAGGAGCCTAGGGGCTTGATGTGACAGCGCAATGACCGGGATGTGACTGTGGAAAAGCGTGTTCGCCGTGTCCGTTCAGCGGGCATTCAGCTTGCCGGCGGCAGGCTGGGGCGGGTTACAAACGCGGAGGCGTGGATGTCGGGTCTTGGTCGGTTTGCCGTGGTGCTGGGGTTGCTGGCGGCGAGCGTGATGCCGGCCCTGGCATCGCCTAATGGCGTGTGGGAACTGGATACGCGCGACACGCGCATTCAACTGCAATTGTGTGGCGACGGCACCCAATTGTGCGGCATGCTGGTGTGGTTGTCGGACGCGGACTACAACGCGCAATATCGGCGCTACCTGAATACGCCCGTGGCGACGGGCATGGCGGCGGCGGGCCCGGGGCGCTGGAAGGGCACGCTGCAGCTGTTGGGATACAAGATGTCGGGCAGTATCACGCAGCAGAGCGAGGACCAGATGACGCTGTCGGGCTGTGCGTTCCTCGTGGTGTGCAAGACCTACCAGATGGTGCGGCACAGCCCATGAGCCGGCATGGGGCATTGCGCAGCGGCATCGTTTTGGCAGGCCTGTTGGCGGGGCCGGCGGCCTGGGCGGCATCGCCGGTGGGGATCTGGGAAATCGAGATGGGCGACTCGCGCTATCGGGTCGAGATGTGCGGGGACGGCACGCAATTGTGCGGCACGCTGATCTGGCTGGGCAATGGCGCGGACAATGCGGAGAACCTGCCCTATCTCAACACGCTGCTGATCGACCATGCCGGGCCAGTGACGCCCAATGAATGGCAGGGCGACCTGCACCTGTTCGGGCAAACGGCCGGCGGGACGATCACGCAGGTGGGCGACGATGAAATCGTGATCGAGGGCTGCGTGGCGCTGGTGATCTGCAAGACGTATCGGCTGTTTCGGTATGGGGAGTGAGTAGGATGCGCTGGTGGTAAGAACCCCTCATTCTGACATTTCTGCCGGACGCAGAAATGTCAGGGTGATGACTGGGTACTATCGGTGCTGTCTCCTTCTCCCCTTGAGGGAGAAGGTGCCCGGAGGGCGGATGAGGGGTCTCTTACTTATGCATTGAAGCATGCTATGACGCAGGACCCCTCACCCTGACATTTCTGCTGAACGCAGAAATGTCTGTCCCTCTCCCACAGGGGGCGAGGGGTGACGACTGATAGTTCTTGGCTCAGTCTCCTTCTCCCCTTGAGGAAGAAGGTGCCCGAAGGGCGGATGAGTTACTGGACCGGGGATGTCGTGCGGGTGCCGAGTGCGGGGACGATTTCGACCAGGAGGATGGCGAAGAGGATGAGGGCGGCGCCGGCGTAGCCGATGGCGGGCAGGCGTTCGCCCAGGAGGATGGCGCCGCCGAGCGCGGCGAACAGGCTTTCCGATGACAGGATGATGGCGGCATTGGCGGGCGGCACATATTGCTGGCCGACGGCCTGGAAGGTGAAGGCCACGGCGGTGGAGAAAATGCCGGCATAGGCGATTTCCATCCAGCCGCCCATGATGCCGCCAAGGCTGGGGGTTTCGAGCGCCAGGGCCAGGGCCAGGGCGACGGCGCCGGCGACGAAGAAGCTGATGCAGGACACCAGGATCGGCTGGCCGGTCACGCTGGCGATGTGGCCGAGCATCAGCACGTGACAGGCCCAGAACAGGGCGCTGACGATGACCAGGATGTCGCCGGCGTTGAGCGTGTCGAGGCCGCCGCCATTGAGATAGTAGATGCCGACCAGCGCCAGGGGCATGCCCACCCAGACGACCGGGTGGGGCCAGGCGCGAAAGACGAGCAGGGCGATGGCGGGCACGAACAGGACGTAAAGACTGGTCAGGAAACCGCCATTGGTGACGGTGGTGGTGAGCAGGCCGGCCTGTTGCAGCCAGGAGCCGATGAAGAAGGCCAGGCTCATGACGGCGATGAACAGCCAGTTGGCTTTGGTGAGATGAACGGACTGTCGGCGGCGTTCGAGCAGGGCGACGGGCAGGATGACGAGGCCGCCGAGCAGGTAGCGCAGGCCGATAAAGGTCAGCGGACCCATCGATTGCATGGCCGATTTCTGCACCACGAAGGCAAAGCCCCAGAGCATGGTGCAGAACAGGAGCAGGGCAATGGCGAGGGGGCGGGGCATGGGGGCTTTCAGGGTGGTTCGGGGTGTGGGGCGAGAGACCCCCTCATCCGCCCTTCGGGCACCTTCTCCCACGAGGGAGAAGGGGAAGGAGCCGTGAGACTGCAGTCGACCCTTCTCCCCTCGTGGGAGAAGGTGGCGCGTAGCGCCGAGTGAGGGGGCGCTACTTCAATTCGGCGTCGAGGGCGGCGATGGCCTGCTGGATTTCGGCGGGGGTGGTGTAGTGGACGAAGGAGAGGCGGAGGACGCCGTGGGCGGGGGGGATGCCGAGGGCTTCGAGCAGGCGGTAGGCGTAGAAGTGGCCGCCGCCGGCCATGATGCCGTGCCGGGCCAGGCGGGCGGCAACGGTGGCGCCGGGTTCGTTGAGGGCCAGGGCGATGGTGGGGGCGCGTAAAGCGGGATCGTCGGGGCCGATGAGGCGCACAGCATTTTTGGCACGCAGATAATCGAGCAGGGGCGTGGCGAGGGCGATTTCCTGCGCGCGCATGGCGTGGTGGGCGCGCTCGAAGGGGGTTTCGCCCGGGGTGGCGGGACCGGCGAGGTCGGCGACGGTTTCAAGATAATCCACCATGCCGGAGGCGGCGGCGATCTGGGCGTGGTCGGGGCCGGCGGGGGTCAGCCGATAGCGGGGTTTTTCGTTGTTGAAGAAGTGGCCCTGGTTGGGCAGGTCCATCGCCAGCGACGGGCGCACGGCCATAACGCCCTGGTGGGGGCCATAGACCTTGTAGGCGGAGAACAGATAGATATCGACGCCGAGCGCGGCGATATCGGGCAGGCCATGGGGGGCGTAGCTGACGCCATCGATGACGGTGACGGCACCGATGGATTTGGCGCGGGCGGCGATTTCGGCGACGGGATTGATCTCGCCGGCGACGTTGGAGCAGTGGGTCGCGGCGATGAGGCGGACCTTGGGGTCGAGCAGGGCATCGAGGCCGGCCAGCGCCAGGCGGCCGGTCTGCGGATCGACCTGCCAGTCGCGCACGTCGATGCCGCGGGCGGCAAGGCGGCGCCAGGCGCCCGAATTGGCCTCGTGATCCTGGTTGGTGACGATGATGGCATCGCCGGGCTGGAGCCAGGCGCCGAAGGCATTGGCCAAAACGTAGCTGTTGGCGGAGGAGGAGGGGCCGAAATGGATCCAGTCGGCGCCCACATTGAGGGCCTGGGCCAGGCGGGTGAAGCTCAGATCCATGGCCTCGCCGGCCGCGCGGGAAGCGGGGTAGGCGGCATAGGGCTGCACCTTGGTGGCGCGGACATAGTGGTCGAGCTTGTCCATGACCTGGCGCGCCATATAGGAGCCGCCGGCATTTTCGAAGAAAGCCTGGCCGTGAAGGGAAGGTTCGGCAAAGGCTGGAAACTGGGCGCGCAGGCGGGCCGGGTCGAGAGGCAAAGCGGTCATGGGATCGGTCCAGTCGGTGGGTGGCCGATAGGTAGATCATGATAGGGGCGGGCGCAACACGGGCACGCCCCGGTCCTTTGCGGGACCGGGGGCGTGGCAGGCCGAAACGATCAGCCGTCGATGGCGGCGGGGTCGGCGGCGGCCGGTGCTTCGGGGGCAGGCGGCGCGGGCGGGGTTGCCGGAGCCATCATGCCGGGGCGCGGGCGATGGTGCTGGCCGGGACCCATGTCGGGCCGGCCATTCATGCCCATGTGGCGCTCGCGCTGGGGCATCAATTGGGCCTTCTGCTCATCGCTCAGGCTGGCGAAAAAGGCTTCGAAGGCGGGCTGGACGGCGGTCAGGGCATCGACATGGGCGTTTTCCAGAGCAATGCGCTGGTCCAGCTGTTCCACCATGTCGGGGCGCTGGGCGGTTTGGCTGGGTGCGGCCGGACGGGTTGCGTCCACCACACCGGCGAAACTGGCCTGGGCGGCGAGTGCGTCGGTCTTGAGGGTTTCCAGCAGGGTTTTCTGCTCGTCGGTCAGATCGATGCGGTGGGAGAGCCGGACCAGCGCGATTTCGAGATTTTCGCCACCGCGGCCGAAATCGAGGATCTGGCCGAGCATGCCGGCGCCGCGACGGCCGCCTGGATTGCCGGCATGGCGATCGGGGCCATTGCCGCGCTGCTGGTGAACATTGGGGCCATCGCCCCGCTGCTGATGAAACTGCCCGAAGCTGGGCTGATCGGCCTGCTGGGCCATGACGGGGGCCACGGCGGAAAAGCCGATGGTGGCCGTCATCACAGCGATAATGGCGGTCGTGGAGATCGTCTTCATGGGGTAGGTCCTTGTGCATGGGAGCCGGTCGGTCCGGCATGGGAAACTTAGCCCGTCGCACCTGCTCACGACCTTGCGGGGAGATGAACACTTGGACAGGCTGGTAAGGTCACAACGCGAAAGAGCGGCATTTGATCAATATCGTTAGCAATCCGTTTCCACCGGACGAGACGCTGCGCGCCTTATGGCTGGCGGCCTGGGGCGAGGCGGGGCCGGCAAGCTTCCAGCCGATCCTGGAGCGCAGCCTTGCCCATATCGGGGCCTATGACGGGGCGCTGCTGGTGGGGTTCGTCAATGTGGCGTGGGACGGGGGTAGCCACGCGTTCATCCTCGATACCTGCGTCGCCGGGGACTATCAGCGGCGCGGCATCGCTACGCGGTTGGTGGCGGCAGCCGTGGAAGCGGCCCGGGCGCGCGGCGTGCGATGGCTGCATGTCGATTTCGAGCCGCGGCTGGACGGGTTTTATCGGGGTTGCGGGTTCGGGCCGACGGCGGCAGGGCTGATGGCACTGGACTAGGGGGGAAGCACAGCGCAAGAAAAGGGCCGGCGTGGGCCGGCCCGGAGGGTCGTCGGGACGGTGAATTGGGAGGTCAGCCCTCGCCGTTGCCGGGTTTCCAGTCGAGGCGAGAGCGCCGGCGGGGTGTAGCTTCCGCCGGCAAGGCGCCACGCAAGGCAATACGCGTCACCTCAAGCAAAACCGTCAAAACGAGCAGGGTCAGCGGAATCATGAACACGGCCACCTGGGTGTCCGCATTGCGCGCCAGGCTTGCCGCGGTCGCCGGGGTAATGCCCGCCGCCAAGGCCGCAGCCGCTCCCACGCCGATCAGGGCGCTGGAGACGATCGCATAGAGCCTGAAACTTTTCCGCCCTGGAGACGTAGATTTGTGCATGGGATCGCGTCTCGCTCATTGTTGCCGCAAGCGTCACTAAACAGACGGAATACGCACAGAGTTTGTATCGATCGGGGTCAAGAGCGTACCATTTGAGGGCAGAACTGTGGCGCCGCGCGCATGGTGCGTACTGCGCCGCGATATCCAGGGGAAAACGATCATGCGGGTTATATTGGCTCTGGCATTGATGATGGCGCTGCTGCTGCCCGCAGCGGCGCAGTTGGACGAGGCGCCCTGGCAAGCGTCGGTCACCGGGCAGATCGAAGCGTTCCGAGCGGGGGATGGCGTCACGGCGCTCGATCTGGCAGGCGCGGGCTTCAAGACGCAGTTCAAGGATCCCAACGATTTCATCAAGGCCATCGCTTCGTCGGGCTATGGGCCGATCGTGGCATCGCGCTCGCATAGTTTTGGCGATTTCACCAAGGTCAGCGAGACGATGGTGATGCAGGTGGTCAAGTTCGTCGGCCCGGACCAAGGGCTTTACGAGGCGCTGTACCAGATGACCAACGAGCCCGATATTGGCTGGCGCGTCGAGGGCGTGGTGCTGCGCAAGGAAGAGGGCGTGGGGATTTAGCGCCTCACGGTTTGGCGTATTGTGCCGGCTAGCGTTGCGATGGCGAGCGTCGGGCGGGTGGCACGACGCTCGTGGTGATGTTGGGCCCGCGCCGTCATGGACAGGACGATTTGCCGTGGATCGGCCCTGCCATGGTGGCGCGATAATTAGCATGGCCAGGGCGCGCCGGGTTGAGGCAATGAGGTTGATGACCCCGTGCGGCGGACGGGGCAGGGTGGTGGGCGCGTCGACCGCGTGCAGGTTCTGAGGATTGCCCCATTGGTCTTGATAGAGGGTACGGGACAGGTAGCTGCTGGGAATTATCATTCTATACTTCCTTTGAAACGATTCAATCGGTGAACGCACGGGGCGTTGAATCGGTTCAATCTGCTGCAAGGGCGGCTTTTGGTCAAGCGAAATTTGAACCGATACAAGTCTTGTGATAGGGAGCCGGGGATGATCAAGACAGCAAAGACGATATCGGGGACGACGCAGGCCAAGGTCAAGCTGGCGGACGTGGCCAAGAAAGCGGGGGTGTCGCAGGGCACGGCGTCCAATGTGTTCAGCCGACCCGCTATCGTGCGCGATGAAGTGCGCGAGCACGTGCTGGCCGTGGCCAAGGCCATGGGGTATGGCGGGCCGAGCCTGACGGGACGGCTGCTGCGCGCCGGCAAGGTCAACGCCATCGGCGTCGCCGCGATCGAACCGCTCAGCTATTTCTTCGAAGATCTGTGGGCGCGGCAGCTGATGAGCAACATTGCGGAAATCTGCGACGCGCGGGGCGCGGGTGTCGCGCTGGTCTCGGCGCTCAACGACGAACGCATGGCCTGGAACATTCAATCGGCGCTGGTCGATGGCTTTATCCTGCTGTGCGTCGAGGGTGGGGAGAAACTGGTCGAGATCACCAGGCAGCGGCAATTGCCCTATGTCGCGCTGGCGATCGGCGCGGAGGACCAGTCGATTCCAGCGATCGGGGTGAACAATGTCGCCGGGGCGCGGGTGGCAGCCGAGCATCTGCTCGGGCTGGGACATTGGCGGCTGGCGATCCTTGCGACCGAAATGAGCCGAGGTCACAGCGGGCCGATCTCGGAGGCGCAGGTGCGCGCAGCGACCTATTCGACCTCACGGGACCGGGCCATCGGCTATTGGCAGGCCCTGGAGGCGGCCGGGGTCGATCGCGCCAGCGTGCCGATCTTTGAAACGCGCGAAAACGGCGCCAGCACCGATGCCGTGATGGCGCTGATGTTCAAGGCGCCGGCGCCGCCGACGGCGATCCTGGCAATGTCGGACAAGATTGCCATGCATGCGGTCGACTGGTTGTTTCGCCACGGGCGGACGGTGCCGGGGGACGTGTCGGTGGTGGGCTTTGACGGTGTGCCCGAGGCTGCGGTGGCCACGCCCAAGCTGACTACGCTGGTCCAGCCGATGGACGAGATCGCCCGCCGCGCCGTGGACGCCATCCTGGGCGGGACCCAGATCAGCGGCCGGCACGTGCTGGACGGACAATTGGCGATCCGCCAAACCACGGCGCCGCCACAGTCGTCGTGACCGTTGCCGCAATTCGTGCGAGCCATCGATTTTTCTCTTTCCCAGCGGCTTGCCCGGTGGGGCGACTGGTTTTATCACTGCGCCCGATTTGAGGAGGCGGTGGCATGGGATTTTTGTCCGACGCATTGGGGCGCGTGGCCCCGTCGGCGACGGTGGCGATCAGCCAGAAGGCCCGCGACATGCAGCGCGAAGGGCGCGACGTGATCGCGCTTTCGGCGGGAGAGCCCGATTTCGACACGCCGCTCAATGTGCGCCAAGCCGCCATAAGGGCGATGGGCGAGGGCAAGACGCGCTATACCAATGTGGATGGCATAATCGAGCTGAGGGAAGCGGTCGCGGCCAAGTTCGGGCGCGATAACGGGCTGCAGGTGACGGCGGCGGATTGTTTCGTGTCGTCGGGCGGCAAGCAGATCATCTTCAATGCCTTGATGGCAACGCTCAATCCGGGCGATGAGGTCGTGGTGCCGGTGCCCTATTGGGTCAGCTATCCTGAAATCGTGCGCTTGTGCGGAGCCGAGCCGGTGTTCGCGGTGGCCGATGCGGCCACGGGGTTCAAGCTGAGCCCGGCGGCGCTGGAGGCGGCGATCACGCCGCGCACCAAATGGCTGATCCTCAACACGCCATCCAATCCGACCGGGGCCGCCTATAGCGCCGCCGAGCTCAAGGGGCTGGCGGCGGTGCTGCTGCGCCATCCGCATGTGCATATCCTGACCGACGATATCTATGAGGTGCTGGTTTATGACGGGGGGCGGTTTTCAACCATTGCCCAGGTGGAGCCGGCGCTGCAGGCGCGCACGCTGACGATGAACGGGGTGTCCAAGTCCCATGCCATGACGGGCTGGCGCATCGGCTATTGCACGGGACCGCGGCCGCTGCTGGCGGCGATGACCAAGCTGCAAGGGCAATCGACCAACAATGCCAGCTCGATCTCGCAATGGGCGGCGGTGGAGGCGCTGAACGGGAACCAGGATTTCCTGGCCGAGTGGCGCAAGGTGTTCCAGGGCCGGCGCGACCTGGTGGTGCAGGGGCTCAATGCCAATACCGGGCTCGATTGCCTGGTGCCGGAGGGGGCGTTCTACGTGTTTCCATCGTGCCAGCGGCTATTGGGGAAGACTTCCGCGGGCGGGAGCCTGTTGGCGAACGACGAGGATTTCGTGCTGGCGCTGCTGGAGGAAAGCGGGGTGGCTCTGGTGCATGGCGCGGCGTTCGGGCTGCCGGGGCATTTCCGGCTGAGCTATGCGGCAAGCAATGGGGAGCTGGAAGAGGCGGTGGCAAGAATCCAGGGGTTTTGCGCTGGGATCAGCTGAGGGTTCGCCGGGAAAGAATGGGTTCCCGCTTGCGCGGGAATGACGCCGCGTAAAGGTCCGCGAGGCGAGCACGCCTGCCCAAGACATGCAGCGTCTTACTTGCCCATCCAGCTCATGAAGCTGGTGGTGTCGGCGCCGGCGTCGGCGAACATCTGGGTGAGTTTGGTGGTGGTGGCGTAGCTGTCCACGGCGGCCTGGTAGAAGCTGTCGCTCCAGCCGGCGGCCTGGCGTTCCTCGGCGCTCATCGAGGAATAGATGGAGATGATGTTCTGGCTGAAGGCGGTGGGATCGCTGGACTTGGCGGCGCTTTGGAAGCCGGCAAGCAAGGCGGCGCCGCTCTTGGCGCGCATGGCGGTATTGGCGGCGCCCACTTCCTCGGGGGAGAACTGGCTGCCCGAATTGAGCACCATGGCCGATAGCGAGCGGCTGTCGAAGGTGGACAGGTCGATATAGGTGCCGACCTTGGTGTTCTTGTTGAAGGTGGGTGCCTTGCCGCCGGCGACGGCGTCGGCGTATTTCTTGTCGAGCGTGCTGCGCACGTCGCCGGCAACATCGGTGATATCGCGCGGTGCTGTCGTTTCGCCGGCTTCCGCCAGAGCCAGGTAGAGCGCGATCGGATCGTCCTTGACGTCGGGCAGGGTCTTGGGATCGGTGGCGAGTTGCTTGCCGGCCTCGGTGAGGGCCGCGCGGGCGGCGACGGTCTTGGCGTCGGCACGTTCCTCGGGGCCCATTTTATCGAGATAGTCGGCGGCGGCCTGGTAGAGACCGGCATAGCTGCCGGTGACATCGGCGATGGCAGCGGGGCCGGCCATGGCGGCATCGAAGCGGCGCTGCATCTCCAGGCCCGACGCGGTTTTCTCGTCGGCGGTGAAGCTGTCATCGCTGCTGTTGGCGATGGCGAACAGTTCGCGCGCGTCCAGGCCGGTCATGTCCAGCGCCAGCTTGCCGCCTTGCAGGGGCGAGGTGCGGCCGGCGCCGGTCAGCGACGCCGTCAGTTTCTGGCGAGCCTCGCCGAGGACGGTGGCGAGGTCCTTGACCTGGAGCGCAGCCTTGGCGGCATCAGACAGGGTGACGCTGGTGGCGGCGCTTTCGCTGGTGCCAGCCGGGGCAGGGGTGGTTGCCGAGGTGGTCTTGGCGCTGTTGGCAATGGCGGTTGCGGCCAAGTTGGCATAGCTGGTGGCAGAATAGGCGGTGTTGACGCTGACCATGATCAAGGCCCTCCAAAGGTGGCGAAACCGATGCGCTGGCTGGAGCAATGCAAGCGCCGTGCCGCGCCGAAAGGGACGGTAATGGGGAGTTTCTGATCGACGGAGGGTGTCGGGCGGCAAAAGCTGCCGGGATGTGGGCAAGAATGAGCGGGCAATAAAAGGCCCCGCCCGAGGGGATGGGCAGGGCCAGGGGTCGCGGCCGAAGCCGAGACCTTGAAGGAGCGATCGCCACGATCGATCGCGCTGAGGCAATTATCTGCCCGGGCCGTGTTGCAAGCAAACGCACAATGGGAAGGCCAGCCATGCAGATTTGGCGACGCTTGGCCGGGACCCAAAAAAAAGGCTCCATCCGAAGATGGAGCCTGACGATAGGGCCGAAGCCAAATCCAAAGTGAGGGCCCAGCGCAAGGGAGGAGGATATGCGCCGAACCGGTGGACCCAAGCCGAGGGAGGAGGATACGGCTTGAACCCGGTGTCGCGTAAAGCCGGCCGAGGGAGGATGATACGGCGGGCTTCGCAGCGACAGGAGCATGTATATATTTTGACCGAATGGTCAGCAATGGGATGGTGGGAATGTCAGCTATGCAAATGAACTCGGTCTTCAGGCCAGGCCGGCCTGCAAACCGCAATCCTCTGCACTTGCGGTGCTCGATGATCAGGGTTTTCGACTCAGCCTGACCAGAGGCCCTTCGTCCATTTCCCTTGGCTTTCGACGACAAAGAAAAAAGGCCCCATCCGAAGATGGGGCCTGACGATCGGCATAAGCCTGATCCAAAGTGGGGCAGAGAGCAAGGGAGGAGGATATGCGCTCTGCCGTTGAACCCGGATCGAGGGAGGAGGATACGATCCGAATTCGGTGTCGCGATACAGGAGACCGAGGGAGGAGGATACGGTGTCCGTCTCAGCGACAGTCACACTATGCGCACTGCCGACTGAATGAGCAATTAACATGGCTGTATGCCAGCCATGCATATATCGCAGGCATTTGCTCACGCGCTGGGCAAAAAATATGGCCCCGCTCGAGGGGAGAGCGAGGCCATACAATGCAGGGCAAGCCCCGCAAGCAGGGAACGCAACAGGCGCCAGGGAGGGAGCACCCGTCGTGTTCCGATGCATATAGGGGCGCCTCCACAGGCTCACAACCGGATGGCCGGCATGTCAGCCATGCATCAGGTGGGCGGCCGAAATTCGGGTTTCGAATCAATGCAATGTTGTTGGCGCTAGTCGGCAAAGATGCTCGTCAGGGTGCCGACAAAGCTTTGGTCGTTGGCCAGCACGATGTCCTCGATACGCCATGCCGGGGGCAGGCCCGTCTCGGTTTCGACCGGGACCAGCAACAGCGTATCGGTGTAGTTGGCGTCGGGATAATCGGTGAAGCTGTAGCGGATTTCGACGCCGGCTTCGGCAGCGTGGGTGGTGACAGTGCCGACGCGGCAGCCATCGGCGTGGTCGGGAAAACTGCGCCAGGGCAGGCCATCGCCCAAAGGCGGCTTTTCGTCGGGCGCCCGGGCTTGAATAACGGCATTGCGGGTTTCGGCAGTGGCAATGGCGGCAGTCAGCTTCGGGGTCAGCAGGGCCTGGGCCGGGGCCATGTCGTCGCCCAGGCTGGCAAAGCAGAAGATCTGGCCAATCTGCTCAGGCGAGAGGCCGCGCGTCTGGGCCAAGGCAGGCGTGCTCAGGGCAGCGAATGCGAGGAGCGCGAGGTGCAGTTTCACGACAGGTCCCCCAATGGTGCGTGGCCAGAATGTGCCGAGGTGGATGAACCAGAGCTGAGCGCGGTTGGAGCGCAGGAAACCTCTAGAAGCTCCACTCGCGGGCCTTGCCGACGAGGAAATCGCGGAACACGCCGACGCGCTTGGAATTCTTGAGGGCGGGGGGATAGACGAAATAGGCTTCGTATTCGGGAATGGAAATTTCGGCCAGGACCTGGACCAGGCCGTCTTCCTCCTCGGTGACATAAGCAGGCAGCATGGCGATGCCGATGCCGGCGCGGGCGGCCTGCATCATGCCATAGACGGCGTTGACCTTGAGGACGGCGCGGCGCGGGCTGTTGTCGGCGCGGCCGAGGCGCTCGAGGAAATTGATATCGCCAAGATAGGACGGCACCGGCTCGCCGAAGCTGATGACGCGGTGATTGTCGAGATCCTCGATATTGCGGGGCATGCCGTATTCGGTGATGTAGCTCTGGGAGGCATAGAAATAATTATGGACGGTGAACAGCTTGCGCTGGATCATCTCGGACTGGTTGGGCCGGTGCAGGCGAATGGCCACGTCAGCCTCGCGCATCGCCAAGTCCAGTTCGGCGTCGTTAAGGCGCACTTCGAGCTGGATCAGCGGATAGAGCTTGAGGAATTCATCCAGCCGCGAGGACAGCCAGGTCGAGCCGATGCCCACGGTGGTGGTGACGATGAGCGGGCCCGTGGGAACGTCCTGGCTCTCGGACATCTGGGTTTCCACCTGCTGGAGTTCCCAATGCATGCGGTGGGCGGTGCGGAACAACTGCTCGCCGACCTCGGTCAGGACCAGGCCGCGGGCGTGGCGGATAAAGAGCTTGAGCCCCAGATCATCTTCGAGCGCTGAAATCTGCCGGCTGACGGCGGACTGGCTCATCCCCAGCTTTTCGGCGGCATGAGTGAAACTGCCCGACTCGGCGGCGGTGTGGAAAATCCGGAGCTTGTCCCAATCGAGCATTTTGACGCTTTCTCGTTGTTTGGCAGGCTACTCCGCCGCCTCGGCTAACGCGTGTTCGGCCAGAAACCGTTCGGCATCGAGAGCCGCCATGCAGCCCATGCCCGCGGCAGTAACGGCCTGACGATAGACATCGTCGGTCACGTCGCCAGCCGCGAAAACGCCTGCGATATTGGTCTGACTGCTCCCTGGCTTGACCTGAAGGTAGCCTCCCGGCTTCATGTCGAGCTTACCAGCAAAGATGGATGTGGCCGGAACATGGCCGATGGCGACGAAAACACCATCGATCTTCTGCTCATAGGTGCGGCCGGTGGACAGATCGCGCAAGGTCACCGAATTGACCGAGGGGGGCATGGGCGTGCCGCCGATTTCGGCGATTTCGGTGTTCCAGCGCACCTCGATGCGGGGGTTCTTGAACAGGCGATCCTGCAGGATGCGCTCGGCCCGGAACTCGCCGCGCCGGTGAACGACGATGACCTTGGAGGCAAAATTGGTGAGGAACAAGGCTTCCTCGACCGCGGTATTGCCGCCGCCGACGACGACCACTTCCTTGTTGCGATAGAAAAAGCCGTCGCAGGTGGCGCAGGCGGAGACGCCGAAGCCCTGGAATTTCTGTTCGGATGGCAGGCCCAGCCATTTGGCCTGGGCGCCGGTGGCGATGATGATGCTGTCGGCGGTGTAGATATCGCCGCCGTCGCCAGTGAGCACGAAGGGGCGGCGATCAAAATCGATGGACACGATCAAATCGCTCACCATACGAGTGCCGACATGAACGGCCTGTGCCTTCATCTGGTCCATAAGCCAGGGGCCCTGGACCACGTCGGCAAAGCCAGGATAGTTTTCGACATCGGTGGTGATGGTCAATTGGCCACCGGGCTGGATGCCCTGAATCATCACCGGCTCCAGCATGGCGCGCGCCGCATAAATGGCAGCGGTGTAGCCGGCAGGACCAGACCCAACGATGATGACTTTCGCGTGCATCGACGCTCTCCGATTTAGACGAAGCTCCCTCATCCCAGATTAAGGGGCGATGGGGCGTTGTTTCAAGGCCAAGAGTCCGTGCACAGCGCCTCAGACGGCTCAATACACCGAAATGTCACACCCTTGGTGAGCAAATGCTCAATAAGTGGGCGTCAGGCGCGCAGCATCGGCATGACTATTACCGCCGTTCAGATATTGCCATAGCGGGCTAGACGTATTTGATCTTGAGGATCTCATAGCTCCGCGCTCCGCCGGGAGCGGAAACCTCGAACGAATCGCCCTCGGACTTGCCGATCATAGCCTTGGCGATGGGCGAGGAAATGGAAATACGGCCATCCGAAGCATTGGCTTCGGGATCGCCGACGACCTGGTAGGTCTTTTCTTCCTCGGTATCCTCATCGACATAGGTCACGGTAGCGCCGAACTTGACGGAGGTGCCGCTCAGCTTGCTGACATCGATGATGTCGGCCAGCGCCAGCAGCGATTCCAACTCCTGGATGCGGCCCTCGTTGAGGCTCTGTTGTTCCTTGGCAGCCGAATATTCGGCATTTTCGGACAGATCGCCATGCGCACGCGCTTCGGAAATCGCCTCGACGATGCGACGGCGCTCGCTGGCGGTGCGATGCTGGTACTCGGCGGTCAGGGCCTGGTGGCCACCGATCGTCATCGGAATCTTGTCCATTCGTCTTGCCTCCATCGGCACGGCATAAAGTGTCTTCCTGCCAAGCTCCGTTCGGCATCACCGCGACGATAATCTTTGGGGGAAGAGTGCTGCAAGTTGCCCGCCCTGTGCCTTGCGGTCAAGCGGGGTCGATCAGGGAGATAGGCGTGTGCACAGCCCGTTGCAAGTTTTGCGCGTGGCCGATGAGCAGGGCTTGGGCAAAAGAAAAGGCGCGGCCTCCCAACCGCGCCGTTTCAAAGCTTTATAGAGCGATCAGGACGGGACGAGATTGTCCGCGGCGGATTTGCCGGTGCGCTTGTCCTTGACGATCTCGTAGGCGATTTTCTGGCCCTCATCGAGGCCGTTGAGGCCTGAGCGCTGGACCGCAGAGATGTGCACGAACACGTCCGCCCCGCCTTCGTCAGGTTGAATGAAGCCAAACCCCTTTTGGCCGTTGAACCATTTTACGGTGCCAGTTGCCATGATGCGCGTTCCCTCGCAGTCGCTAATCTAAGCTGCCCCGGCCACAATGACCGTGACTTGGTTGATATCGAAATATCGGAAAGTGACGTCAGCAGGGGCGAATGGTGTTCGCGTCATCAGATCGGTCGGCCGCAATATTCGATGCAACCAGCGTAGCGCGAAAAAATCGTGCGTTCAATATGTCTTAACACATGGCAAAATGCCCGGCTGACCAGAGGGTCAACCAGGGGGCAGACAGCGCTTTCACCACTAAACACCGGACCTGGAATTGGCCGGCGCCGACGCAGGTTGATCCTGGCAAGGCAGCAAAACCCTGCCAGGCGCGTCTCACTCATAGCTGCGCCGGATGGCAGCGGGATGAACACGGGCGGGTTTAACGCAGGCGGGCCGGTAATGCATCGTCCGCTTTGTCGCAGCAGCCGTGATTGGACCATGCGACGATTGCAATTGGCGCGGCTTTGCGGCACTCCGCTGGCTTGCGGCCACCATTGGGCCGGATGAGGCCGAGCTTGAGCAAATCTATCCGTGCCTCTGGCGATGCGATTGCGGACCGGCGCGCCGGCCATGCCCATAACTACGCGACCGACGGCGATTTCGGCGCTGCCGCCGAGGTGATGGCGCAGGCACTAGAGCGCGCGCCCGACTGGGCCGCCGGCTGGGACCTGCTGGGCGGCTATCATGAGAAGGCCGGCGACGTGGCGGCGGCGCTGGCGGCCTGGCGAAGGCTGGAAGCGCTGGACGACGAGGGGGTGTTTGGCGCCGGTTTGAAACTGGCGGTGCATGGCGCTTCAAGCGCTGCAGCGGGCACGGCGGAAGGCTATGTCGAAGCCTTGTTCGATCAATATGCGCCGGGGTTCGAGGCGGCCCTGGTGGATCGACTGGACTATCGGGTGCCTGAACTGCTCGATGGCTTGCTGGACGAGACCATGGCGGAACTGGGGATCGACAAATTTGCGGCGGCGCTCGATCTGGGGTGTGGCACCGGGCTGATGGGCGCGCGATTGCGCGCCAAGGTTGCCAGGCTGGAAGGCATCGATCTTTCGGCGGCGATGATCGCCGAGACGCGGCGCAAGGGAATTTACGACTATCTCGAAAAGGCCGAACTGACCCAATATCTCGCCCGGCGCGACGCGCAAGCGGATTTGATCACGGCGGCCGATGTGTTCATTTATTGCGGGGCGTTGCCGCCGGTCCTGGCAGCGGTGGGCCCGGCGCTGCGGCCGGGGGGACTGTTGGCTTTTTCGCTGGAGGTGCACGACGGCGAAGAGGCGGTGTTCCTGCGACCGTCGCTGCGCTATGCGCATGGGGTGGACGCGACACGGCTGGCGCTGGCCGATGCCGGGCTGCAGGTTCTGCAATTCAAGCTGGCAACATTGCGCCAGGACCGCGGCGCGCCGATTGCCGGCATGCTGATCGTGGCGCGCAAGCCGGCGTGAGCTAGTGGAGACGGTTATGAGCAATGCGATCTACGATTTCCGGTCCGACACGGTGACGCAGCCCGGCGCCGGGATGCGGGCGGCAATGGCGGCGGCCGAAGTGGGCGACGACGTTTACGGAGACGATCCCACGGTCAACCGGCTGCAGGGGCGGATGGCGGAGATGCTGGGCAAGGAGGCGGCACTGTTCGTGCCTTCGGGGACGATGTCGAACCTGTTGGCGCTGATGAGCCATTGCGGGCGGGGCGAGGCGTTCATCGCCGGGCAGAACGCGCATTGCTATGCCTATGAGGGCGGCAATGCGGCGGTGCTGGGGTCGATCCAGCCGCAACCGCTCGAGCATGAACGCGATGGGACGCTGCGGCTCGAGAAGGTGGCTGCCGCGATCCATGGCGATCGCGACATTCACCACGCGCCAACGCGGTTGCTGGCGCTGGAGAATACGATTGGCGGAAAGGTGCTGTCGCTCGATTATATGCGCGCGGCGGGGGCGTTGGCGCGCCGGCACGGGCTTGGGTTTCACCTCGACGGGGCGCGGGCGTTCAATGCCTGCACGGCCTTGGGCGTGGACATCGGCGTGTTCGCCGCCCCGTTCGATACGGTGTCGATCTGCCTGTCCAAGGGGCTGGGTGCGCCGGTCGGCTCGGTGCTGGTGGGGCCGCGCGCGCTGATCGAGCGGGCCAATCGCAATCGCAAGATGCTGGGCGGCGGGCTGCGGCAGGCGGGCATCCTGGCGGCGGCGGGGCTTTATGCGCTTGATCATAATGTAGCGCGGTTGGCCCAGGATCATGCGCTGGCGCAGCGCCTGGCGGAGGGGCTGGCGCAGTTTGCTGCGCTTACGGTGACGATGCCGGATACCAACATCATTTTCGTCGACATGGACGAGCGGCTTGGCGACCGGTTTACCACGTACCTCAATGCGCATGGCGTGCGCATCAATGGCAGCTATGGCAAGCAGCGCTGGGTGACGCATCTGGATGTGGATGAGAGCGCGGTTGAAACGGCGCTGGGGCAGGTGGGGGCGTTCTTTGAGACGCAGGCGGCGGGATAACCCGCCGCCAAAGGTTCAATCGTGGCCCAAAGCGCGGCGGATGGCGATTTCGACAGGCGAATAGTCGCCATCGGGCCGGTCGAGGGAAAGCGGCTCGGCCGGTGCCAAGGGCGGTTGGGCCATGAACTTCACGCGCTGGCCGCGGTTCTTGTCGGCGGCGTGAACCAGGAACGGATGGCAAAGATAGACGGTGCCGGCTGGTCCGGTGGCGATGGTGCGCGGGCGCGAAGCGCTGGCGGCGAAGCCATCGGCGGCCATCTGGTGCATAGTCATGCCGCGTTCACCCGCCGGCTCAAGTTTGCGCGCCGTGTCCCAATGAGAACCGATCGAGATGCGGGTGGGGGCATCATCTTCGCCGACGTCGGAGAACAGGAACAGCATCAGCAGCGCGCGGTCGCGCGAGACGATGTTGGCGCGCGAGGTGAAGATATCGTTGGGGTCGTCCTCGGGCAACTTGAAGCTGACATCGATATGCCAGCCGGCATCGCCCGGGTCTTGCTCCGAGGGGAAGCGGATCGGGAAGGTGCCGAGCCCGTGGCGTGGTTCCCAACGGCCGGGGCCAACCAGAGAGTCGAAGGCACCATGCAGGAGCGGGGTGTTACAGACGGCATCGAAGATGGGGCCACCATAGCCGCCGAGGCGGATGACCGGCCTGGTCCAGGTGGCTGGATCGTCGGGATCGCAGCCGGTTTGCTGCCAGAGGAAGGCGCGGGCCTCGTCGGCCAGTTGACGCGGGAAGGCGTTGTCGATGCGCACGAAGCCATCGGCGATGAATTGATCGATCTGCGCTGGCGTGAGCGCGTGGGGGGAATTGGGCATGATTGCTCGCAGTTTCGCGTGCCATTCGGGGAATGGCGGAAAAGCCGGCGCGGGGCGCGGCTCAATGGCGGGTTCAGGCTGCGCTTAAGCGCAGAGGAGCACGGCGAATTTGAATGAGCGGGTCATCATCATGGTGGCTGCAGCATAGCGGCCAAGTGCGGAAGGTCAAGCCGGGTGGCCTTGCGGGATAGCGTCGAGATGGTCTATACCAGTGGTCTATACCAAGGAGGCAAATCATGACAATGGCGAAGCTGTTCAAGAATGGCCGCTCGCAGGCGGTGCGGTTGCCCAAGGAATTTCGCTTCGAGGGGGAGGCGGTCAATATACGCCGCGAGGGGAATGCGGTGATATTGGAGCCAGTGGCGACTGTGGAGAAAGACCCCTGGGCCTGGCTCGATACGATGCCGGGGGAACTGGATGAGGATTTCGTCAAGGCAGCTCTCGATCGGCCAGGCTGGTCCGACGACGATATTGATCCGGAAGTGCTGAAATTCTTCAAGTGAGATTTCTGCTCGATACCAATGTCATGATCGCCATCATGCGCAGCAATCATCGGGTCGGCGAGCGCGTCAGGCAAAATGGAAACGGCACCTTGGGCCTGTCCACGATCGTGCTGCACGAGTTGTATTTCGGAGCTTATAACTCGAGCCGCGTCGCCCAAAACCTGGCATCGGTCCGGGGCATCGACATGCCAATCGTCGACTTCAATAGCGAGGATGCGTTTGCGGCCGGCGAAATCCGTGCACATCTGGTTGCCGAAGGTCGCATGATCGGCCCTTATGACTTGCTGATCGCGGCACAAGCCACGACGCGCGATCTGATCATCGTCACCCACAATACGCGCGAATTTGCGCGGGTGCCGGGGTTGCGGCTGGAGGATTGGGAGACCGGCTAGAAGCCTTGCTGGCGCATCCAGGTGCAGGCGTTGGGGTCGTTGTCCAGCGCGCAGGCGCGGTTGGCCTGGAGCAAGGCCATGTAATAGTTGCACTGGTTAGGATCGCCGCCATAGCAGTTGGAGCCGATGGCGTAGACGCGGCAGGCGAGCTCGAAGCCGCGGATCTGGCATGATGTCTGGTGATAGGGCAGGCAGTTTTCCAGCCGCGCCGTGGTCAGGCAGGCGCTTTCCAGATTTTCGCTGGCACCCGGCTGTGCGCATTGCAGCGGATAGCCATTCTCGTCGCGACCGCAGAGCGCTTCACTGTCGTAGGCTTGGGCAAAAGCGAGCGGAACGAGAAAGGTGCTCGGGCTGGCGAGGAACAGCAAGGCTGCGCACAATAAACGGAGCAGTCGCATCATGAACTCCCCAAGCCGTATGGCGGTGAATACAGCATGGGGACCTGTCATATGCAATTTAAATCAGTATCGCTAACGAAACGTCTGTCGCGCGTGATTGTGGTTGCAGTTCAGGCGCTTGCCGCGAAGTAGTCCTGCAGGGAGCGGACGGTGAGGCTGCCCTGCTGGAACGCGACGATGCCCTCCACGGCGGCGATGGCGCCGGGGATGGTGGTGTAATAGGGGATGCGGCCCATCAGGGCGGTGCGGCGGATATCGCGGCTGTCGCTGATCGATTTGGCGCCGTCGGTGGTGTTGATCACCAGCTGGACGCCGCCATTCTTCATGGAATCCACGATGTGCGGGCGGCCTTCGAGCACCTTGTTGATCTTGGTGGCGGGGACGCCGTTTTCGACCAGGTAGCGCTGCGTGCCGCTGGTGGCGAGGATGGTGAAGCCGGCGCTGACGAGGTGGCGCATGGAATCCACGATGTGGTCCTTGTCGGCATCGCGCACCGAGACGAACGCCACGCCGGACGAGGGCACCTTGGAGCCGGCGCCCATTTGCGACTTGGCAAAGGCCATGGCGAAATCGGTATCGAGGCCAATGACTTCGCCGGTGGACTTCATTTCGGGTCCGAGCACCGTATCAACGCCGGGGAAGCGGTTGAAGGGGAAGACGGCTTCCTTGACGGCGATGTGCTTGAAGCTTTTTTCCACGAGGCCAAAGCTGGCCAGGGTTTCGCCGGCCATGATGCGGCTGGCGATCTTGGCGATCGGTTCGCCGATGACCTTGGCGACGAAGGGCACGGTGCGGCTGGCGCGCGGATTGACTTCGAGCAGGTAGATGACCCCGTCCTTGAGCGCGTATTGCACGTTCATCAGGCCGCCGACCTTGAGGGCGAAGGCGAGTTCGGCGGTCTGGCGCTTGAGTTCGGCGATGATGTCGGGGGAAAGGCTTTGCGGGGGCAGCGAGCAGGCCGAGTCGCCCGAATGAATGCCGGCTTCCTCGATATGCTCCATGATGCCGCAGATGAACACGTCCTTGCCGTCGCACAGGCAATCGACATCAATCTCGATGGCGTCGGAGAGGTAGCCGTCGAACAGCAGGGGATTGTCGGAGAGGACCGAATTGATCTGGCCGGTCTTGTCGTTGGGATAGCGCATCAGGATATCGGGCGGCACGAGGCCGGTCAGCGTGTTCTGCACATAGCGCTCGAAATCGGCAGGGCCATGGGCGATGGCCATGGCGCGGCCGCCCAGCACATAGGAGGGGCGGATGACCAGGGGATAGCCCAGGCGTTCGGCAACAAGGCGGGCCTGTTCAAGAGAATAGGCAATGCCGTTCTTGGGTTGATTCAGCTGCAGGCGCTTGAGCAGCTTGGAGAACAGGTCGCGATCCTCGGCCAGGTCGATCGAGTCGGGCTGGGTGCCCAGGATCGGCACGCCGGCGCGCAGGACGGCATCGGCCAGGTTGAGCGGGGTCTGGCCGCCGAACTGGACGATAACGCCGTGCAGGGTGCCATTGGCCTTTTCGGTCTCGAGGATTTCGATGACGTCTTCCTCGGTCAGCGGCTCGAAATAGAGGCGGTCGGAGGTATCGTAATCGGTGGAAACCGTCTCGGGATTGCAGTTGACCATGATGGTTTCATAGCCCGCCTCGCTGAGCGCGAAGGCGGCGTGGCAGCAGCAATAATCGAACTCGATGCCCTGGCCGATGCGGTTGGGACCGCCGCCGAGGATGACCACCTTCTTGCGATCGGACGGACGCGCTTCATCGGCCACGGTGCCGGCAAAGGGCTGTTCATAGGTGGAATACATGTAGGCGGTTGGCGAGGCGAATTCGGCAGCGGAGGTATCGATGCGCTTATAGACCGGGCGGACGAAGAGCGTGTGGCGCAATTTGCGCACGTCGGCGGGCTGCACGCCGGCCAGTTCGGCCAGGCGCCGGTCGGAAAAGCCCATGGCCTTGAGGCTGCGCAGGGCCGCGGCATTGTCGGGCAGGCCAAGCTGGCGCACCTTGGCTTCCATCGCCACGATGCCGGCTATCTGCTCGATGAACCAGGGATCGATCTTGCAGGCTTCGTGGATATCCTCAAGGCTGGTGCCCAGGCGCATGGCTTCGGCGACGTGCAGGAGCCGGTCGGGCGTGGGTGTGCCCAGGGCGGCGCGGATGGCGTTGTCGTCCTCGCCTTCGCCGAGGCCCGGAATGCCGATTTCGTTGAACCCGGTCAGCCCGGTTTCGAGCGAGCGCAGGGCTTTTTGCAGCGCTTCCTGGAAGGTGCGGCCGATGGCCATGGCTTCGCCGACCGATTTCATCGAGGTCGTGAGCCGATTGTCGGCGCCGGGGAACTTTTCGAAGGCGAAGCGGGGGATCTTGACCACGACGTAGTCGATGGACGGCTCGAAGCTGGCGGGGGTCATGCCGCCGGTGATGTCGTTGTCGAGTTCGTCCAGCGTGTAACCGACGGCGAGGCGCGCGGCCACCTTGGCGATAGGAAAGCCGGTGGCCTTGGAGGCGAGCGCCGAGGAGCGCGAGACGCGCGGGTTCATTTCGATGACGACCATGCGGCCATCGGCGGGGTTGATGCCGAACTGCACGTTGGAGCCGCCGGTTTCGACACCGATCTCGCGCAGCACCGCCAGCGAGGCGTCGCGCATGATCTGGTATTCCTTGTCGGTCAGGGTCAGCGCCGGGGCGACGGTGATCGAGTCGCCGGTATGGACGCCCATCGGATCGATGTTTTCGATCGAGCAGACGATGATGCAGTTGTCGTTCTTGTCGCGGACGACCTCCATCTCGTATTCTTTCCAGCCGAGCACGGATTCCTCGACCAGAACTTCATTAGTGGGGGAGGCGTCGACGCCGCTTTCGACGATGGCGAGATATTCCTCGCGATTGTAGGCAATGCCGCCGCCGGTGCCGCCCAGGGTGAAGCTGGGGCGAATGATGCAGGGCAGGCCGATCACGTCGAGCGCCTGCAGCGCCTCGATGGTATTGTGCGCCAGCATGGAGCGAGGGGTGTCGAGGCCGATCTTTTTCATGGCGTCGCGGAACAATTCGCGGTCCTCGGCCTTGTCGATGGCTTCGGCGGTGGCGCCGATCATCTCGACGCCGAACTTTTCGAGCACACCCATCTTGCGCAGCGACAGGGCGCAATTGAGTGCGGTCTGGCCGCCCATGGTGGGCAGGAGCGCATCGGGGCGCTCCTTTTCGATGATGCGGGCGACGACCTCGGGGGTGATCGGCTCCATGTAGGTGGCGTGGGCCAGGTCCGGATCGGTCATGATGGTGGCCGGATTGGAGTTCACCAGGATGATCCGGTAGCCCTCTTCCTTGAGCGCCTTGCAGGCCTGGGTGCCGGAATAATCGAACTCGCAGGCCTGCCCGATGATGATCGGACCCGCACCGATAATGAGGATCGATTTGATGTCGGTACGTTTTGGCATGGCGCTCGGCTCGCTGGGCTCGCGGCACGCCGAAGAATCGCGCGCCATAAAGGACCGCCTGCGCCTGAGGCGCGCGGCAACGGGGCGCTGCGGCGCTTGGGTCAGGCTTGGGCGTGGTGGTTAAGGGGGCTGTCTAGCCCAAGAGCGGGGGGAAGGGAAGAGCGCCGCGTCAGCTTTGCGCGTGGTCGTTGATTTCGACCCAATAGCCGTCGGGGTCGCGGATATAGACCTGGCGGAAGCCGGCGGGGTGGTGGCCGATGGTGTCGGGCGTGTTGGGCCAGTTGTAATAGGTGATGCCGATGCCGCTCAGGCGGGCGAGAAAATCATCGAACGCCGCGACGCTGATGGCCAGGTGGTTGTCCTTGGTCACGGCGGTGCCCGCCATGTCGTCCTGGTTGAGATGCAGCGTATCGCTGCCGCCGATCGCCAGCCATTGGCCGGTCACCGGATCGCCGCTGGTGCGCACGATGGGCCAACCGAACACATCGATGTAAAATTGGGTGCTCAGCGCAATATCGCGGACGCGAATGGAAACGTGGTCGAGGCGGTGGGACATGAGGGGCTCCAGGCGAGGAATGAGTGATCCTAGCAGCAAGCGGGCGGGGGTTTACAGGTCCGAGTGCTGTTTTCGGGTGCCCGTAAAGTTTGTCGGTGTGGATTAACGGGTCGGCGAGACGGAGCAGTTACGATGAGCCTGAAGGTGGTACGATGGCGATTTCGGCGATTTCGAGTGGCATTGCGGGCATGCAGCAGGCGGCCGCGCGGTTCGAGGGCAGCGCCGGCAGGATTGCCCGGGCCGGGACAGGCCTCGGCGAGGTCGATGTGACCAGCGAAATGGTCAATGTGCTGCAGTCCAAGTTCGAGTTCGAGGCCGCCACCAAGGTCGTGCGCGTCGCCAGCGACATGGAAAAGTGGGCGATCGATATCCTGGCCTGAAACGCTCATTTCCCGTGCTGCGGGTGAATGGTGTGGCCGCGCATTCGTGCACCTTGGCGGATCGACATGGACGGGGCCCATCCGGGGGTGTGGCCGTTGCCGGGGGCCGATGGGCTGGGGTTGATCGTGGCAATCGTGGGGGCGATTTTGGGTCCGGTGTTGGCCCGGAACGCGGTGGTCCGGTCGCGAGCGACGCACACGACAGGGGCAGCTTGCCGACGCAAATGGGCACATCGGAATAAAACAAGCATTTACCTGTTTTATTAAGCCGCTTACCAAGGCGAGGTCATTTCGTCGCGGTGGGTGTGAACATGTCTGAGTCGTCGAGCGGCACCTGGGCCGAAATCTTCACCCCGCGCTACGCGACCGTGACGCTGATCCTGTGCCTGGGCGTCGCGCTGTTCGCGTTCAATGCGTTTTTGGCATCGACGGCGCTGCCCACGGCCGTGCAGCAATTGGGCGGAGTGGCGCTGATCTCCTGGGCGCTGACGCTGTATCTGGTGCTGGCGATCATGGGCGGCGCGGGGGCGGCGTTGATGAAGCAGCGGCTGGGGTCGCGCACTGCGCTGCTGGTATCGGCGGCGGTATTTCTGGTGGGAACGCTGGTCGCGGCACAGGCATCGAGCATGCCGCAAGTGCTGGTGGGGCGGTGCCTGCAGGGGCTGGGCGAGGGCGTGGTGGCGGCGATCTGCTTTGCCCTGATCCCCGAACTGTTTCCGCCGCGCCTGGTACCCAAAATCTTCGGCATGCAGGCGGTGATTTGGGCAGTGGCCTCGTTTGGCGGGCCGGTAGGGGCAGGGCTGTTGACCGAACTGGTGTCCTGGCGCGCGGCATTCCTTGCCAATGTGCCGGTGGTCCTGATCTTTGCCGCCATGGTGGCGTTCGTGGTGCCGGGCAAGACGCAGGCGGTGGTCGACAGTCCAGGTTTCCCGGGCGTTCGCTTGCTGGCGATCGGGGGCGGGATCATGCTGGTGGCGCTGGCCGCGGTCGCCCAGCCGCTGCTGGCGGCGGCGTTGCTGGCGGGGGCCGCGGCCTTGCTGGTCGGCGCGGTGCTGCTGGATCGGCGCAGCCGCGTGCCGATGATGCCGGCGGGGGCGTTCTGGCCGACATCGGTGGTGGGGGGCGGGCTGTTGATCAACCTGTTGATGTCCATGGCGGGGGCGATATCGGGGGTATACCTCGTGCTGTTGTTGCAGCAATTGTGGGGCTGGGGGCCGGCCATTGCCGGCGGCGTCGGGGCGGTCATGGCTGTGGCGTGGAGCTTTTCGGCGATCGTGGTGGCCAATGTCAAAAGCTACGCTACGCGCAAGGTGCTGATCCGCACGGGGCCGGCGCTGATCGGTCTCGGATTGCTGGGCGTGTTAGCTGGGTTGCTGTCCGGCCAGCTCGCCATGCTGCTGGTTGGGCAGGTGGCGATTGGTTCGGGGTTCGGCATCGCGTTCGGCTATCTCAATCTCAGCGTGATGGAAGCAGCGCCGGCCGGCGATCGCGATCGCGCTTCGGCGCTGGTGCCCACCACGCAATCGGCGGGCAATGCGATCGGGGCGGCGCTGGCGGGACTGGCGGCAAATTCTGCGGGTTACGCCAGCGCGACCACAAGCGGGGACATCCGCAGCGCCATCGTTCCGATGTTCGTGCTGGGCGCGAGCGTGGCGGGACTGGCGTTCATCGTGGCGCTGCGCACAACCGGATTGATGCGCGGCCAGGCCGGCGGGGCGAGCTTTGCGTCGGCCGAGTGAAAGGCAGCGTCAGCTTGTGCTGCTCTTGCATTGCCTGCATGTGCAAAACCGACGAGCGAATACACCGGCTGTTAAGGCCGGGCAGTCGATAATGACCCGGTGAGAACGACTTAACGGTCCAGCCAGGACCCGGCCGTTTCCATGGCGGTGGCGGCGTGCGCTGCCGCGAGTTGTTCAGAAGAACTCTCAAACCTCAGGTCTCGGATCGCATGCGTCTCATTGTCGGTATCGTTATTATCTGCGCGTCCGTGATCGGGGGCTATGTCGCCATGGGCGGGCATCTGGCGGTGCTGTTCCAGCCCTTCGAGTTCCTGATCATCCTGGGCGCGGCGATCGGGGCGTTCGTGATCGGCAATACCGGGGCCGTGCTCAAGCAGAGCCTGGGCGTCATCGGCACCATCTTTCGCGGGCCGCGTTACAACAAGGCGGCCTATGTCGAACTGCTCGGGCTGCAGTTCAGCCTGTTCAAGCTGGTGCAGGCCAAGGGCATCCTGGCGCTGGAGCCGCATATCGAAAATCCCGAGGAATCGACGCTGTTCGCGCGGTTTCCCAAATTCGCGGCCAATCACCATGCGGTGGAATTCACCTGCGATTACCTGCGCATGGTCTCGCTCGGCTCCAACAATGTCCATGAGATGGACGCGCTGATGGACGAAGAGCTGGAGACCCATCACCAGGAGCGCGAACGAGTCGTCATGGCGGTGCAGGCGCTGGCCGACGGCACGCCGGCACTGGGGATCGTCGCGGCGGTGCTGGGCGTGATCCACACCATGGGCTCGATCAGCGAGCCGCCCGAAGTGCTGGGCCACATGATCGGCGGCGCGCTGGTCGGCACGTTTTTCGGCGTGTTCATCGCCTATGGCTTTTTCGGCCCGATGGCGCAGGCGCTGCGCAACATCTACGAGGCGGAGGCCAAGTATTTCCTGTCGCTGAAAGTTGGCCTTCTGGCGCACATGTCGGGGCAGGTGCCGGTGATGGCCATCGAATTCGCCCGCAAGGGGCTGATGTCGGAAGACCGGCCGACTTTCGCCGAAATCGACCAGGCCACGGCCGACCTGAGCGCCGTGAGCTAGGGCGAGAGACAAGGACACCACGTCATGGCCGGCTACGATCAACCGATCATCATCAAGAAGATCAAGAAGAACAAGCACGCCCATCATGGCGGGGCCTGGAAGATCGCCTATGCGGACTTCGTGACCGCGATGATGGCGTTTTTCCTGCTGCTCTGGCTGATCAGCATGACCACGCCGGAGCAAAAGCAGGGGTTGGCGGATTATTTCGCGCCGCCCAATGTCAGTGCCTCGACCAGCGGCTCGGGCGGCATCATGGGCGGCACGGTGATGGATGTCGACGGTGCCAAGATGGCCGGCTCGATGATGGGCGCCAAGGACAATGCCTCGGCCGAGCAGAGTTCGGAATTCGGTGCCGCCGATACGAACGCGGGCGGAAGCGAGGGACAGGCGGGCGCGCAAGCGGGCCTGGTCGGCGCGTCCAACGCCGATCTGCGGTCCAGCAACGAACTGGCCTTCCAGAGCGCGGCGGCCAGCATCAAGCAGGCCTGGCAGGCTTTGCCCAACATAACCGAGGTCGCCGACAACCTGCTGATCGAGGAAACCGACGAGGGGCTCAATATCCAGATCGTCGACCAGGACGGGCGCCCGATGTTTCCCGAGGGTTCCAAATATCCCTTCGAGGTGACGCGCGAGGCCATTGCCGCGATCGCGCCGATCCTGCAGAAGCTGCCCAACCAGATCAATATTTCCGGGCATACGGCAGCGGGCACATTGTATGACAATCCGCGCTATGGCTCATGGGAATTGTCCAGCGACCGCGCCAATGTGGTGCGGTCCATCCTGGGCGAATTCGGGCTGGCGGACGATCGTATCCATGCGGTGATGGGTCGCTCGATCTCCGACCCGTTTTTTCCCAACGACCCCTATATGGCGGCCAATGAGCGCATCAAGATTACGGTCTTGTATGAAGCCCCGCCCGTGCCACCGGGGCTGGCACCCTAGGGAAAAGGCGACCGATCTGCTCTGCATTCGGGGTCATGAGGGGAGAGCCGTTGGGAACGCAACCCGTAACGGGGTGCAACGTCTCTCCCCCCGTCAGAACAGCCTGTGGACGCAGGGCTGTTCCGAATGGCGGGCGTTCGGTCCGGCCGGATGCCTTGGACGGTCGGCCAACGTCAGCGCGCGTTCAAATCGTCATGCGGTGCTGCCATTTCCCGGTGGAACACGGCCGCCTTACGGTCGACGCGCCCCAGGTTCTGGTTCTATAAGCCTTTGATGGATCTGAAAATTGTAAGGATTATCACTGGCAGAACTGCCATCGTGAAAAATCCCATTGCGGGAAATCGCGATGGCAAATCTTGCCGGGCCCTTCTCGACGCAAAGGCAATGACAAGGCCCGATAAGATGGTAGTCTTGCGCGGTTGGCGCTGTCGTGTCACGGCGCCGGAGCGGGGGAAGCCGTGCTGGCCTTGATGGAGCGATTCCTGGATCGCGTTCGCAAAGCGCGTACCGACGCCGAGATCATCGAGATTTTGCGCAATTTCAGTGCGGCGCTGGGGTTCGGCAGCGGCTTTCTGATCGAATATGTCAGCGAGTTGAAATCGGCGCTGCATATCCTCGATAGCAATGGCGACCGCCAGGCGTGGTGGCAGGCGCCGGAGTCGCAAAGCCTGCGCTCGGGGACGGGGGAGATGACGGCGCTGCTGGGCAAGGGCGGCGTGCAGGTGCTGGGCGAGGATCGGTTCAGCCGTCCCAACGATCCGGCGCTGGCGTTGGCGCGCAAGATGGACATGGTGGACCTCGCGCTGGTGCCGATCAGTTTTGATGGCGCGATCATCGGGCTGGGCGGGTTTTCGGGTCGTTCGTTGTTGTCGGAAAACCAAAGAACGACATTGCAGCTGATGACCTATAATTTGTTTGCGCAGACGCGCTCGTTCCGGGCCGTGGGCATTCGCACCACGACGACACCGTTGACGCCGCGCGAAAAGGAGGTCATCGGGCTGTCGGCAGATGGCTTGACTTCCCAGCAGATCGCCGATCGCCTGGGCATGTCGCCCCGTACGGTCAACCAGCATGTCGACAATGTGGCGGGCAAGCTGGGCACGAAAAACCGGGCCCATACAGTGGCCGAGGTGATCCGGCACGGGCTGCTCGACTAGGATGGCAGCGGGCTATTCCTCGGGCTCGGTGGTGAACAGCAGGGGATAGCCCTTGTCACGGGCGATTTCGGTGGCGCGGGTGGATTTTTCCTCGGCGATTTCCCTGGTGAACACCGCCACCACGCAGGCGCCCTTGGTGTGCGCGGTCAGCATGATGCCCAAAGCCTGCGCTTCGGGCACGCGGAACTCGGCCTTGAGGATGCGCACCACGAAATCACGCGGGGTGAAATCGTCATTGACCAGGATAACCTTGTAAAGCGGCGGCTTGGCCGTTTTCGGCACGGTCTCGGTGCGGTTCTTGGTAACGGTATCAGCCATTGGGAGGCGCTCCTGCCAATGTGGGCGCTCTTGTGTAGCACGCCCGCAAGACGGGCTACAGATGGCAAACCGGCGCGCCCGGTTCAAGGAATTCATGAGTTCAAAGCGAACGCCAGTGAACCCTTGGCCCTGCCGACCGTTGCAGCACAAACTTCAGCACAAAGGATAGACCATGGCCGACGCCCCCTTGATCCAGCTCCAGGACGGTAATGCCATTCCCCAACTCGGCCTGGGGGTATGGCAGATTTCCAATGACGATGTGGTCGGGGCGGTCAACCAGGCCATCATGGCGGGCTATCGCATGATCGATACGGCGCAAGGCTACGGCAATGAGGAAGGCGTGGGACGGGGTGTGGTTGAAAGCGGGCTCAATCGCGACGCGATCTTCATCACCTCCAAGGTGGCCAATCGCAACCAGGGCTATGACAAGACGCTGGCCAGCTTCATGGAGACGCTGGGCCGGCTGGGCGTCGACTGGCTCGATCTGTTTTTGATCCATTGGCCGGTGCCGGCGCAGGACAAATATGCCGAGACCTGGAAGGCGCTGGTGCAGTTGCAGAAGGACGGGCGCATCAAATCCATCGGGGTTTCCAATTTCCTGCCCGATCACCTGGAGCGGATCATCGGGGAAACCGGGGTCGTGCCGGTGGTCAACCAGATCGAGCTGCATCCCCAGTTTCAGCAGCGGGACGTGCGCGAGTTTCATCGCCAGCACGGCATCGCCATCGAAAGCTACAGCCCGCTGGGCCGCGGCTTGCTGCTCGACGACCCGACCATCGCCGGCATCGCGCGCAAGCATGGCAAGAGCCCGGCACAGGCCATCTTGCGCTGGCATGTCCAGGAAGAGCTGATCGTCATCCCCAAATCGTCCTCACCCGAGCGCATCGGCGATAATATCGCGGTGTTCGATTTTGAACTGGACGAGGACGACATGGCAGCCATTGCCGGACTGGACAAGCCGGACGGCAAGCATGGCAGCAATCCGGCGGTGATGAACAATCTTTAGCGGGGCGATCGTATCGGCAGGGCAAGCATGGCTTGCAGGGCAGCGTCGGAGATCGCCAGGGCGCGGTCGTCCAGCACGCCGGCCTTGCGGATGACGATGTCGTTGCTCAAGGTGAAAATCTTCCAGCGAATGAGCGAGGCATGCGACAGGCCGGAAGCGTCACCGGAGGCGATGAGGATGTCGCTGGGCCAACGGGAATGCTGCGCGGACGTGATCATGGCGAAAACGGTATGGCCGTTGTCGGCATTGAACTGTCGTGACGATAAAACGAGCGCCGGCCGTCGCTTGGTGGCCGGCACGTCGATGAATGGGAAGGTTACGACCGCGATGTCGCCGCGATCACAGATCAGAATAGGCCAGTTCGTCTTCCGGGGAGTCCCATTCCGACAGCGTCGCAGCCAAGCTGGTCAAATAGGCATCGGCCGAGACGACTTCGCGAATTTCAACGATTTCGCCACGCTCGGCCTGCCAGAGGGTCCAGGCTTCTTTCATCTGTTCTACCGGTTTGATGCCGGGCGTCGGGCGGCCATCCTTGCCGGCTTTCATCCGTTGCCATTTGCCGATGACGCCGCGAACATCAAGTTCGATCACCTGGCCGGCGGGCATAGCCGACAGCCGTTCCCGCAATTTGGGATCGCCTTCAATATGACTGATCCAAATGGTGTTATCCCGAATACGAACCGTTGCCACTTCAGCACCCCAACGCAGTTGTTGCGTGATTGTAGGGGTGGGGTGGGGGTGGGGTCAACCGTGTTTGATTTTGATGTAAGCCGGGCCTAGTTTGTCGGGGCCGCAAGTTGCTGGAGACTGAGCATGGATTATCGTCGTCTTGGAATGACCGGGCTGGAAGTGTCGCGGATTTGCCTGGGGTGCATGAGCTATGGCGATGCCAAGCGCGGCAATCATGAATGGACGCTGGACGAGGAGACGAGCCGGCCGTTCATCAAGCAGGCGCTGGAGGCGGGGATCAATTTCTTCGATACCGCCAATGTCTATTCGGACGGCACCAGCGAGGAGATCGTCGGGCGGGCGCTCAAGGACTTCGGCACGCGCGACGCGGTGGTGATCGCCACCAAGGTGCATGGGCGCATGCGGCCGGGGCCGAACGGGGCAGGGCTGTCACGCCGCAGCATCATGGCGGAAATCGACAACAGCCTGCGCCGGTTGGGGACCGATTATGTCGATCTCTACCAAATCCATCGCTGGGACCCCGAGACGCCGATCGAGGAAACGCTGGAAGCGCTGCACGACGTGGTCAAGGCCGGCAAGGCGCGCTATATCGGCGCTTCTTCAATGTATGCCTGGCAATTCGCCAAGGCACTGTATCTGCAGAAGGCGCATGGTTGGGCGCAGTTCGTTTCCATGCAGAACCATCTCAACCTGATGTATCGCGAGGAAGAGCGCGAGATGCTGCCGCTCTGCCGCGCCGAAGGTGTGGGCGTCATTCCATGGAGCCCGCTGGCGCGGGGCAAGCTGACGCGCGATTGGGACGCGCAAAGCGCGCGCAGCGGCACCGATGGCATGATCACCCGGATGTATACCGAGACCGAGGCCGCCGATCGCAAAGTGGTGGAAGCCGTGGCGCAGGTGGCGCAGCGGCTGGGGGTGCCGCGGGCGCAGGTGGCCCTGGCCTGGCTGTTGGGCAAGAGCGAAGTGACGGCACCGATCGTGGGGGCGACGCGGCAGGCGCATTTGAGCGATGCGGTGGCGGCGCTGGCGGTCAAGCTCAGTGCGGCGGACGTGGCGGAACTGGAAGCGGCTTATGTCCCGCATGCGGTGGCGGGGCACGGCTAGGCATTTGATGGTTTCGCGGCAATGCGGAGAGCCGTGGTTTCGGTTTCCGCTGCCGGCGTATCCTGGCCTGCCAAGGAGAGGTTGGGGAAGAGAGGCCCGATATGGGGACAATCCACTACCCCCACCTTGATCCTCCCCCTTCCAGGGGGAGGGGTCGACTGAGGCGTTGAGCCAAGCGCCCAGTCTTATGGGTTAGACGGGCTGTGCGGAGGGAGTGAAGGTGGGGTACCTATCCAGCCTTGCTAGAGCTTGAGCTTGAAGCCTTCGTGCGATTGCTGGAAGCCCAGGGTGCGGTAGAAGCGGTGGGCGTCGGTGCGCACCTTGTTGGAGGTGAGCTGGACCGTGCCGCAGCCGCGTTCGCGGCAATAGGCGATGGCCCAGCGCACCAGTCGGCTGCCATGGCCGCTGCCGCGCTGGTCGGCGCGGATGTGCACGTTTTCCAGAATGCCCCGGCTCATGCCGAAATTGGGCAGGCCGGGCATGATGGTGATCTGCAACGTGCCGATGACCTCGCCATCGCGTTCGGCAACGACCAGACGGTGGGCGGGGTCGGCTGCGATTTGGGCGAAGGCGGCGAAGGTGCGCGAGTCGGTGAACGTGGCAGGATCGAGCGGCGGGGTATCGCTGCCGCGTGAGTCGCCGGCGTGGCTCAGGGTCAGCATGACCGAGATGTCGGCAGGAACGGCGTCGCGGAAGATCAGATAGGACATGGCGATTTCAATCCTATGTCAGCGGCGGGGCGCCAGCAGGCGGGCAAGGCCGAGCACGCCCAGGGCCAGGATGGCGGTGGCGATGGCCAGCCAGGAGCCGGCCGCCCAGATCGCGCTGGTGCCGGCCCAAAGGATGGAGGCGAAGGCTTCGGTCAGGGTGGCGGCGCGCGAGGCCACCTGGCGGCGGCGGAACATGGAGCGCTTGGCGACGACGCGGAACCACAATTGAATAGTGGTGGCGGAGCCTGCCGCCAGGGTCGCACAGGCGGCGGTGACCAGGGCCATGGGCACCGAGGACAAGGCCAGCAGCAAGAGCATCGGGGTCAGCACTACGGCGATGATGGCCAGTACGGCCTCGATCTTGGCGGTGAGCACGGCGCGTGGGGCGACGGGCGCGGTGACCACCAGATCATGGGCGTCCTCGCCAGAAATGGCGAGCCAGGCCAGGCCGCCCGCCAATTGGCCCGCCGCCATCACCAGCACCGGGACGACGACGATGTAGGCGCCGGCATGGTCGCCATAATTGATCCACAGCATCAGGGCGGGCGGCAGCAGATAGAGAATCTGCATCAGGGTTTGCGATAGCAACCAGGGGTCGCGCTGCAACAGGCGCCATTCCTTGGCGCGCAGCACGGCGCGCTGTGAAGCGAAACGGAAGGAGCGGGCCGCGGGGCGGCGGCGGTTGCGAATGTGCGACAGGCCGGTGGCGGCAATGGCGTGGCGGCCATAGCCCGACGCCGTCAGCGCAATCGCCAGCGCCAGGGCGCCGAAGCCAATAGCGGCGAGCAGGCCAAGAGCCGTGAGGTCGCCCATGCCGGCGCGCGCCGCGAGCCAGAGCGGGCTGGCGATATCGGGTGCGGCGGCAACCACTTCGGCGGACTGGAACAGAGAGAAGCGCGAGAAACTGCCGTAGTACAGAATGGCGGCGGCCTGGATGCCGATGACGAAACCGGCGCCGACAAGCGCGGCGACGATCTGGGCGACCAGCCGTGTGCGCTTGGGGCCGACGGTGCGGAACAGGGTAATGGTGATGGCCACGGCGATCGCCGTCGACAGCGCGCCCAGGGCAGCCAGGGTGGGATAGGCGGCCAACCGGTGCGGGCCATCGAGCACGACCAGCATATCGATCATCGGGCTAGCAAGCAGGCAGGACAAAAGGCTGCTCGACAGCGCCACGGCAGCAGTGCGCACGGCAAACAGCCGGCGCGAGGACGCCGGCGAGGAGAGGATGAGGTCAAGATCGGCGCGCGCGTAATAGACGCGGGTAACCGACTCAAGAGACTGGCTCAGCATGACCGACCAGAACAGCAGGCCGCCGCCGGTCAGCAGCACCAGAGTGGGCTTGTCGGGCGCAATGGCCTGGCTGGCCCAAGGCGCGAGCAGGCCATAGGCCATCAGGTGCAAGAAGAAAAAGACGATGGCGAGGACGATCGCCAGGACGATGCCGCGCGTGCGGCGGCCGCCGGTCATCACGGCGATGGCTTCGCGCCAGGCCAGGGTCATTTCGTGCCGGGCGAACCAGACCAGGGTGGCGGGCGCGGCAGTCATGCGGCGGCGGCATCTTGCCGGGCGACGAGGTCGAGGAAGATATCCTCGAGGCTGGTCTGGCCACGGCCGATGCGGGCGCGCAGATCGCCCAGGGTGCCCTCGGCGATCAGGCGGCCGTGGGTGATGACGCCGATGCGCTCGGCCATGCGTTCGGCTACCTCCAGGATATGGGTGGTCATGATGACGGTGACGCCATCGCGCACCAGGCCCTGCAGCACGTCCTTGACCTGGCGGGCCGAGCCGGCATCAAGCCCGGTCAGCGGCTCGTCGAGGATGATCAGCCTGGGGTCGTGCACCAGGGCACCGGCCAGGGCCACCTTTTGCAGCATGCCCTTGGAGAAGCTGCCGCACAGATCGTTGGCATGGGGGGCAAGGCCCAGCCAGCCGATCAACTCATGCGCCTTGGCCTGGGCGACGTTTGGGTCGACCTGCCAGAGCCCGGCCACGAACTGTAGGTATTCCAGCGGCGTCAGCCGGTCATAGACCATGGGTTCGTCCGACACCCAGGCGGTGACGCGCTTGGCGGCGAGCGGATCGTTGCGCGCGTCGATGCCGAAAATGGAGATGGCGCCGGCATTGGGCCGCAGCAGGCCCGCGACCATGCGCAGGATGGTGGTCTTGCCGGCGCCGTTGGGTCCCAGCAGGGCATAGAACTCGCCGGCCTTGACCGTGAGATCGAGATTGTCGACCACGGGCCGGTCAAAGGTTTTGCGCAGGCCGGTTATCGTTAGGGCAGGCATGGACATGGCGCGCTCCGAAGATCAGGCCGGGACAGCCTAGTGCGCAGGCATTGAGGGGTGATGAAAGGACAAGGTTAGGAGCACCTGAATGTGGGCAATTCAGCGCGCTCCGTCGGCGTGATGTCGAAAATTGAGCAGTGCGAACGTCATAATTCAGGATGCACTATTTTGGAGGAGCAGATGCCAAGCAAACTCAATGAGACATTCGATGCCGAGATCGTCAAGAGCGATGCCAAGGGCGGCTGGAGCTACGTGAAATGGCCACGATCCGCCGCGTTCTTCGGCACGCGCGGGCTGGTCAAGATCCGCGGCAAGGTCGATGGCCATCCATTCCAGAGTTCGTTCATGGCGCTGGGCGACGGCACCCATAAACTGCCGCTCGCCGCCGATTTACGAGCGGCAATCGGCAAGGAGGCCGGCAGCATGGTGACGATCGAGCTGGACGAACGCCTGAACTGAGGCGGGGTCCTGGTATAATTGGCCAACGGAAACGGAGGTTACTGCCTGCTTGGCAATGACCCGGTGCGTGGGAGAATTTCGGTGCAAAGACCGGACTAGCGCTGGGTGAGGTAGCCTTCGGGGACGCCCTTGGGGGAAAGGACGAATTGCCAGACTTGCAAGGCACGGGAGCGGAAGCCGCCGGCGCAGCAGAGCAGGTAATATTGCCACATGCGATAGAAGCGTTCGCCCTCGGCGTCGCGGTTCTCGGGCCATTTGGCGGTGAAATTGGCGGACCAGGCCATCAGCGTCCTGTCGTAATGGGGGCCGATATTGTGCACGTCGATGGTGGCGAACAGCCCGTCGATCCCCTGGCCGATCTGGGCGATCGAGGGAATGACGCCGCCGGGAAAGATGTATTTCTCGAGCCAGGGATCGATGGTGTTGGTGGTGACGGCGGCGCCCACGGTGTGCAGCAGGAACAGACCATCCTCGGCGATGGCGCGGCGCGCTGCCTCGAAATAGGCGCGGTAATTCTTGTAGCCGACGTGCTCGAACATGCCCATGGACACGACATGGTCGACCTTGCCGGTAAACTCGCGATAGTCCTTGACCTGGAATTCGACATTCATGCCATGGTAACGGGCGCGGCCGTATTCGGCCTGGTCGGGAGAGACGGTGACGCCGACGCAATCGGCGTCGTAGCGTTCGGCGGCAAAGCCCATGAAGGCGCCCCAGCCGCAGCCGATATCCCAGACCTTCTGGCCTGGCTTGAGGCCGATCTTGCGGCAGATCAAGTCGAGCTTGGCGTTTTGCGCCTCGTCGATATCGGTGACGCCTTCGGGCCAGTAGCCGCAGGAGCCGGTCATGCGATCATCGAGCGAGGCGTGATAGGCCTCGGTCTGGCTGTAGTGCATGGTGGCGACGCGGCGCGAGCGGGCGATGGTCTGCATGTTGAAGACGCGCGCCTGCACCGTCTGCCAGATCAGGTTCATCGAGGGCTTGAAATTGCGGTCCACCGTCCGCGCGATGACGCGGTTGAAGAACTCGGCGAGATCGGCACAGTCCCACCAGCCGTCCATATAGGCTTCGCCCAGGCCCAGCGTTCCCTCGGCCAAAAAGCGGTTCCAGAGGCGCTCGTCGTGCACCTGCATGTCCCAGGGGTCGGGACCGTCGACGATGACGCCTGCATCGGCAAGCAGGGCGGCTATAGCAGATTTGTCGGTCATGGGACGCGCAATCCTGGTGGCCGCATACGTAACAGGGTGCGGCGGGCGTGCAGGAGAGCAATTTTATCGGTTTATTTCAAGCGGTCAGGCGCGGAGCGCAGGGGTAGTCCAAGACTTGGCAGAATGTCTCAGTCGATGCCTCCCTATTAGGTGGGAGGATCAAGGTGGGGGTGCCCTGGCCGCTATTGGGGCTCTCGCACCCCCACCCATCCTCCCCCTGGGAGGGGGAGGGGCCGCGCTGTGGCGCTATTGGATTTTGGCCTGTGACAGAATGGGTTCCTGCGTTCGTAGGAATGACGCCGTGACATGTAGCCAGGCGAACTTCCCCCGCCGGGGGGAAGTCGGGATTGGTGAATGGTTGACGTCAAAGTCAGGCGCAGCCCATCACAGCGTGATGCGATAAACCCCGAAGCCGGCTTCGCTGGTGTCGCCGGTGGCCTCGATCTTGATGGCGGTGACATCGGCCAGGTGGTTGGCGGCCTTGGGGCCGGTTTCGAACAGCACGGTGGTGTCCCCGATGGGGGCCAGCGACCAGTTGCTGTCGGCCTTGGGGTTGATGGTGCCCTGCTCGATGATGAAGCGGATCAACAGGTCGCGATTGGTGTCGGGGCCCTTGAACACGATCTTGTCGGCGCCGGTGCCGGGGAAGTTGCCGCCACCGCCAGCGCGGTAATTGTTGGAGGCAACGACGAACCTGGCGGCCGGATCGATCGGCTTGCCATCGAACATCAGATCGACGATGCGATTGGCATCGGGATTGGCGACCGCCTTGCCGTCGGTAGCATATTTGGAGGGTTGGGTCAGATCGATCTTGTAGGTCACGCCGTCGATGACGTCGAAATTATAGGAGGGGAAATCCAGATTGATCAGGGAAGCGTCCTTGGCCCCCTTCTCGACCTGATTGAAGATGCCGGCCGAGCGCTCCGGCCAGTCCTTGACTTCGGCGCCGGTAATGGCGACGGCCTGGATGGTATTGGGATAGAGGTACAGATCGGCCACGTTCTTGATGGCGACGGGACCCACCGGCACGTCGGTGTAATAGTCGGGACCACCGCGGCCGCCGGCCTTGAAGGGTGCGGCTGCCGACAGGATGGGCAGGGCTTCCCACTCGGTGCCCTTCATCATCTGGGCGATGTACCAGGTCTGGGCCTGGCTGACGATCTGCACCGACGGATCGTCGGCGACCAGGGCGAAATAGGAATAGAGCGGCGCCGCGGTTTCCCCGACGGGACGGCGAACATAGTCCAGCGTTTCCTCATGCTCGAGCCGGGAGGCTTCGATCACGCCGGCTTCGTCCTCGACCAGAGCGGTCACCTTGCCATCGACGCGCTCGAAGATCGGGCGAGCTTCGGAGGTATGCGAGACGATGGTCCACTTGCCGGCAGCGTCCTGCTCCAGCAGCAGGTCGATCAGGCCCATATGGCTGCCCCAGAAACCGGCCATGACGGCGGGCTTGCCGGCCAGCGTGCCGTTTTCGAGGTCGGCGCCTTCAAGGCCCTCGAAATCCTTGGAATTGGGGAACACCAAATGCTGGTGGCCGGTCAGCACCACGTCGATCCCCTCGACCGCCGCCAGTTGCAGCGAGGCGTTCTCGGCGCCCGGGCCGGTATCGGCGGCAATGCCGGAATGGGACAGCGCGATGATCAGTTCGGCCCCTTCCGCCTTCATCCTGGGGATATAGGCCTTGGCGGTCTCGACGATATCGCGGGTGTTGACCAGGCCCGCGAGGTGGCTGGAATCCCAGGTCATGATCTGGGGTGGCACGAAGCCGATCAGGCCGATCTTGATGGTTTTTTTGGCGCCCGAGCCGTCGGTCAATTCCTTGTCGATGATGCGGTAGGGTTCGAGATAAGTCTCGTCGGCCAAGGGGTCGGCGCCCAGAGCGTCGCCGACGACCAGATTGGCCGAAACGAACGGGAATTCGGCGCCCGAGAGCGCCATGGCGAGATATTCCAGGCCATAGTTGAATTCATGGTTGCCCAGGGTGGCGGCTTCGTAACCCAGGGTGTTCATCGCCGCGATCATGGGATGAATATTGTCCTCGATACCCTTTTCATAGGCGACATAGTCGCCCATCGGGTTGCCCTGGATGATGTCGCCATTGTCCAGAAGCATGGAATTGCCGGCTTCGGCGCGGATCGCATCGATGATGGAGGCGGTGCGGGCCAGGCCCATGGTGTCGTTGGGAGCATCGGCGAAATAGTCGTAGGCAAAGACCGCGACGTGCAGATCGGTGGTTTCCATGATGCGCAAATGGGCCTGGTTGGCCTGGGCGCTGGCGGCGAAGGGGTGCAATACGGTCATGGCGCCGATACTAACGGAACCGGCAAGAAAGGTGCGGCGGGAAATGGCTGGATCAAATTTCATCACATGTCTCCGGAACAATCGCGGGGTTTGACGAGGCGCTGGAACGATAAGCGGCAGTGCCGGTTATGCTTCAGGTGAATGGCGGGCTCCTCTTGCCGTTGGCAGGTGACGCTGCAATGACGACGGCAAGCCAGTGTTAGGTAAATTGGACCGTTTGGTCAAATTCTTGCGCGCCGGCTTTGGCGTTTGCCGGGGAGAAACGCCTGTGCAACATCTTGGGCGAGAATAGCTATGGGAGACGGGCTATGAAGTGGCAGGGGCGCGAGCGCAGCTCGAATATCGAGGATCGGCGCGGGCAGGCCGGCGGCGGGCTCGGCGGTGGACTGGGCGGCGGGTTTGGACGCGGCGGGGGCGGCATGCGCCTGCCCACCGGACGGTCCGGCGGCATTGGCGGGGTGATCGGCATCGTGGTGGTGCTGGGCATCATCTGGGCGCTGACCGGACAAAATCCGATCGATATCCTGACCGGGGGCACCAGCGCGGGCACGACGACGAGCTCATCATCGTCCAGCGCGCCGCCAGCGGCGGGAGAGGACGAGATGGCCGATTTCGTGGGCGTGGTGGTCAAGGAAACCGAGGATGTGTGGACGCAAAAATTCGCGGCCGCCGGGCAGACCTATACGCCGCCGGGCGTGGTGCTGTTTTCGGGCGCGACCGCGTCGGGCTGCGGCCAGGCCAGCGCCGACAGCGGGCCGTTCTACTGCCCGCAGGATCGCAAGGTGTATATCGACCTGTCGTTCTACGACCAGTTGCGGCAGCAGTTCGGCGCGCCAGGGGATTTTGCGCAGGCTTACGTGCTGGCCCATGAGGTCGGCCACCACGTGCAGAACCTGGACGGGACGCTGCCGCGTTTCGATGCCGAGCGGGCCAATATGAGTGCGGAAGACGCCAATGCCTATTCGGTGCGGATCGAATTGCAGGCCGATTGCTATGCCGGCGTGTGGGCGCATGAGGTGGGGCGCGAGAACCTGCTGGATAGCGGCGACATGGAAGAGGCGATCAATGCCGCCAATTCGATCGGCGACGATACGTTGCAGCGGCAAACCCAGGGCGAGGCGGTTCCACGCACGTTCACTCATGGCACCTCGGAGCAGCGCAAGGCCTGGCTGCAACGCGGCATGGCCAGCGGCAATCCCGCCGATTGCGATACGTTCTCGGGGTCGATTTAGCCGTCAACAATTCGACGGCGTGCTGCGGTCCATGCCGGTGCGCCGTTCAAATTATTGCTCGACGGCAAATTCCGGCGTCGGCTTGAGGCCGTTTTGCTGGCGGACGTGGTTGAGGAAGCGGGTGAACAGGTAATGGCTGTCGCGGGGGCCGGGGCTGGCTTCAGGATGGTATTGCACCGAAAAGACCGGTTTGCCGTCGACCGACAGGCCGGCATTGGAGCCGTCGAACAGCGAGATATGGGTTTCGGTGACACCGGCGGGCAGGCTGGCCTTGTCGACGGCGAAGCCGTGGTTCATCGAGGTGATCTCGACCTTGCCGGTGGTCAGGTCCTTGACCGGGTGGTTGGCGCCGTGATGGCCCTGGTGCATCTTTGAAGTGGTGCCGCCCAGCGCCAGGCCGAGCAATTGATGGCCCAGGCAGATGCCGAACACGGGCTTGCCGGTGTCCATCAGCGCCTTGATGGTGGGAACTGCATATTTGCCGGTCGCGGCCGGATCGCCGGGGCCGTTGGAGAGGAAAATGCCGTCCGGCTTGTGCGACAGGACGTCAGCGGCGGTCGCCGTGGCCGGAACCACCGTCACCCGGGCGCCCTGATCGGCGAGGCACCGCAGGATGTTGCGCTTGGCGCCGTAGTCGATGGCGACGATGTGGAACTGGGGATTGTCCAGGCGGCCATAGCCTTCGCCCCAGGTCCAGCCGGTCTGGTCCCAGTGATAGGTCTGGGCGGTGGTGACTTCGCGCGCCAAGTCCAGCCCGACCAGGCCGGGAAAGGCCTTGAGTTCGGCCATGATCGATTGCTCGTCGAAATAGCCGTCCTCGGCATGGGCGATGACGCCGTCGGGCATGCCGTGCTCGCGGATGCGGGCGGTCAGGGCGCGCGTGTCGATGCCGGTAATGCCTACGATGTTGCGCTTCTTGAGCCAGGCGTCGAGCTTTTCGGCGGCGCGGTAATTGGACGGATTGGTGATGTCGGCCTTGAGCACGACGCCGCGAACGCCGGACAGGGCGGCCATGTTGACCGTCTCGATATCCTCGTCATTGGTGCCGACATTGCCGATATGGGGGAAGGTGAAGGTGACGATCTGGCCGGCATAGGAGGGGTCGGTCAGGATTTCCTGGTAGCCGGTCATGGCGGTGTTGAAGCAGACTTCGCCGGCGGCATGGCCTACGGCGCCGATGCCGCGGCCTTCGAGGCGCGTACCATCGGCCAGGATCAAGAGGGCGGTCGCGGGGGATTGCTGCCAACCGGTCACGGTGAGCCTCCTGGAGAGATGAGCGATGTCGATTGAGGCTTCCTCATAGAAGCCCGAACTGGCCAGCGCAAGTGGCGCATGCGGCTTATTGTGCCTATATGGGGCCGGCAAATTGCATGGCAAGAGGAGCAGAAGCGATGCGCGAAGAGCTTGGCGAAGGGCTGAAAACGGCTCTCAAGGCGCGCGATGCGCGTCGTACTTCGACGCTGCGGCTGATCAATTCGGCGATCAAGGACAAGGATATCGCCATCCGGCAGGAAGATCGCGGTCCCGCGACCAATGCGGAAATCCTGGTGATCCTGCAAAAAATGGTCAAGCAGCGCGAGGAAAGCTTTGCCATCTATGCGCAGGCGGGCCGCGCGGACCTGGCGACGGTGGAAAAGGAGGAGATCGACATCCTCAACGAATTTCTGCCCAAGGGATTGAGCGACCAAGAGGTCGATGCGGCAATCCAGGCGGCTATCGCCAGCACAGGTGCGGCGGGCGGCAAGGACATGGGCAAGGTGATCGCCCAGCTCAAGACGGACTATCCGGGCCGCATCGATTTCGGCAAGGCGAGCGGCAAGGTCAAGGCGGCCTTGGGCTGAAGCGCGTTATTGCGCAGCTATGGCCTGGGCCGAAACGGGCGGGATGGCGCGACTATGTTTTTCCCAGGCGTAGGAGATCAGCGCGACAATGAGAGCCAGGGCCAGCGCGGCGGCGCCGATCAGGGGCAGGCTGCGATAGCCGAGGCCGGCATTGAGCATGGCGGCGCCGATGGAGGCGGCCAGGGCAATGCCGATATTGAAGCCGGAGGGGATCAGCGATGAGGCCAGGCTCGGCGCATCGGCGGTCCAGCCCAGGATGCGGGTTTGGACCGGCGTGCCGATAGCGAAGTTGAGCGCGCCCCAGACAAAGACCGTGGCGATCATCGGCAGCGGGTAGGGGCTGGCGAGATAGAGAACGAGCAGCACGACCGATTGCAGGGCCAGCATGGCGATCATGGCGGGCATCAGCTTCCAGTCGGCTAGGCGGCCGCCCAGGAAGACGCCGAGCGTGGAGCCGACGCCGTTGAGCAGCAGGACCCACGGCACCCAATTGGCATCAAGGCCGGTCACGTCCTGGAGCAGGGGAGAAATATAGGTGAAGGGCACGAACTGCCCGATCATCAGCATCATCATGACGATCAGCGAACTCCAGACCTGTTGGCGGCCGAGCGCGCCGATCTCGCGGCGCAAGGGCGGGCGGACCGCAGCAGCGCCGCTGGCACGGGGCACAAAGAGCAGGATGGCGGCGCTGGCCAGCAGGCCGAGCGCGGCCATGGCCCAGAATGTCGCCCGCCAGGTCCAGATGGTGCCGATCGCCGCGCCCAGGGGCACACCGACAACGTTGGATACGGTCAGCCCCGACAGGATCAGCGCGACCGCAAAGCCACGGCGCTCGGGCGCGACAAGGCCGATCGCAACGACCATGGCGATGCCGAAGAAGGTGCCGTGCACCACGGCAATGACGATGCGCAGCGCCAGCATGGCGGCGAAATCGGGCGCCAGCGCGCAGCCGAGCTGACCCAGGGTGAATACGGCGATGAGACCCAGCAACAGGGTGCGGCGGGCGACCCTCGTGGTCACGAAGGTCAACAACGGACCGCCGACGGCGATCCCGATCGCGTAGCCGGAGACCAGATAGCCAGCCACGGGAATGGTGACGCCGAGACCCGCCGCAACCTCTGGCAGGACGCCGGCAATGACGAATTCGGTGGTGCCGAAAGCGAAGGCTGCAATGAACAGGGCGATCAGGGGCAGGGACATGTGCGGTACTCGATGACCGCCATTGCAGATCATACCTGGTTCCATCGTACAATGACGATATTGGGAGCATGGCCGCAAAATCGTCCGGCGGCGCTGGACTGCCGACGAAATGCGGCTACACTTCACCTGGGCTTGGCGGGGGCAATTCGATGGCGATTTCTCAAGACACACGGCGGCGTTTTGCGCTGGCGACGGCGGTGCGCGGCGTACTGATGCTGCTGGCGGGGCTTTATGTGGTGATCTGGCCGGTCCAGGCGCTGTCGGTGCTGGTGCTGGCGGGCGGCATCCTGTTGGTCATCGACGGGCTGCTGGGCCTGTGGAGCCTGACCTTCGGCGGCGGCAAAAGCGGCAATTACTGGTTCGATGTTGTTTCCAATGCCTTGGCGCTGGTTCTTGGCATTCTGATTCTGCTCAGCCCGCTGCTGACAACCATTCTGGCGGTGACGTTCCTGTCCACGCTGGTGGGCATCGCGGCGTTGGTCGTGGGGGTGATGCAGATCGTCGTCATCACGCGCGAGCGCGAGCATTATGCCCGGATCTGGCCGGTGGTGCTGTCGGGCATTTCCTACGTGTTGCTGGGCTTGGTGTTCCTGTTCTTTCCGGTGCTCAGCGCTTCGATAGGGCTGGTCCTGGGCGGGATCCTGCTGATGGTGTTTTCGTTCGGCCTCTTCGGCTGGGCATGGCGGTTGTATCAACGCAGCAAGGTGGCTTAAACACCGGCGTGGCGCGACGGTGAGGGGACAAAGGGGATAACGCGTCCCTTTTGGGTGACTTCGCGCGGCCAAATGCTTATCTAGCATCCATGCGCTTTTCCGATCAGTTTCTCGATGAAATCCGCCAACGCCTGCCGATCACGCAGGTGGTGGGCGAGCACGTCATCTGGGACAAGCGCAAATCGCAGCCGGGCCGGGGCGACATGTGGGCCTGCTGCCCGTTCCATGGCGAGAAGAGCCCGAGCTTTCATGCCGACGACAATCGCGGCATCTACCATTGCTTCGGCTGCGGGGTCTCGGGGGATCATTTCAGGTTCCTGACCGAAAAGGCGGGCATGAGTTTTCCCGAAGCGGTGGAAAAGCTGGCGGGCATGGCCGGGGTGCCGATGCCGGCGCGCGACGAGCGGGTAGAAAAGCGCGAGGCCGAGCAGAAGTCGCTGACCGATGTCATGGAATTGGCGACCAAATATTTCGAGGCGGCGCTGAGCCACAATATCGGGGCGCGGGCGCGGGGATACCTGTTCGAGCGGGGCGTTTCGGCGCAGAGCCAGACGCGGTTCCGCATCGGCTTTGCCCCCGACAGCCGCAACGGGCTCAAGGAGCACCTGGCGCAGAACGGCATTTCGGCGCAGGACATGGTCGATACCGGACTGGTCACCAGCCGCGAGGGCGATCCGTTGAGCTATGACCGGTTCCGTAATCGGGTGATGTTCCCGATCACCGATTTTCGCGGGCGGGTGATTGCCTTTGGTGGTCGGGCGCTGTCGGCGGACGTGCCGGCGAAATATCTGAACTCGCCGGAAACCCAGCTCTTTTCCAAGCGGCAGGTGCTCTATAACGGCCAGATGGCGCGGCAGGCTGCGCGCGAGGGCAAGGCCGTCATCGTGGTCGAGGGTTATCTAGATGTGGTCGCGGCGGTGGCAGCGGGCTTCGAAGGCGCCGTCGCGCCGCTGGGCACGGCGATGAGCGAAGAGCATCTGCAACTGCTCTGGCGCATGAGCGAAACGCCGGTGCTGTGCTTTGACGGCGACAAGGCGGGCCAGAAGGCGGCCGAGCGCGCGGCCAACCTGGTATTGCCCCATCTCAAGCCCGGCTACACGGTCAAGATCGCGACCCTGCCCGAGGGGCTCGATCCCGATGACCTGATCAAGGCACAGGGCAGGCAGGCCTTTGCCGACGTGATCGAGCGGGCGCGCAGCCTGTCAGACGTGATCTGGAGCCATGAAACCGGGGGGCTGGTGCCTGAAGCGCCCGAGGAGCGGGCGGCATTGCAGGCGCGGCTGCGGGAGCGTGCCAACAGCATTCAGGACAGTTCAGTGCGCTTTCACTATGCGCAGGCGTTCGACGAAAAGCTCAAGGCGTTCTTTGCCCCGGTGCGGCAAGGGCGGTTCGAGCCGCGCGGGGGCAGGCCGGCCTATGGGCAGGGCAAGAGCTACGGCCAGAGCGGCGCCTATGGTTTTCCCGGTAGGGGAACGCCGCGGCTGGTGGTTAGCGACACGCTGCGCAATTCGCGGTTGTTGAAGCCCAGTGCCGGGGCCGATGCGACCTCGCGCGAGGCGGCGATCATCCTTAGCCTGGTCAATCACCCTCCCTTGGTCGAGGGCAAGTTCGAAACCCTGGCAGCGCTGGATTTCGAAACGCCCGCCGCTCACAAGGTATTGAGCGAAATCCTGGCAGTGGTGGTGCGCCATCACGATATCTCGCCCGCCGACCTGATGAGTGCCCTGGGCGCGCGGGGCTACGGGCCGGCGCTGGACCGGATGGCGCGGGTGTTGAACCAGCAGGGGGTTTGGCAAATCACCGCAGAAACGGCGCAAATCGACGCCGAGACCGGATTGAGTCATGCGCTGGCCTTGCATAACAAGAAAGTTCAGCTAAATAAGGACCTCAAAGCAGCCGAAGCGGCGCTGGGCGAAGACCCGAGCGAACAAACCTTTGAAAGGCTGCGGGACATCAAGAACCAGATTACCACTGTCGATGGCACAGAGGCATTGATCGAAGGCTTTGGTTCGCTATCGGGACGCGCGACACGTAGTTTTTAGGGTGATGACCCTGAAAGTCTGCGCGTACGCGCGGTTTTGCATATGGCGAAGTATGTGAAATCCTGCCGATACGAACCGGTTGGGGTGCGGGCGTTAACGTCTGCTTTACCAAGCCTTTATCTTTCCTTGAGTTGTCACCACTTATGACCTTACCGGCACCCGGCCGCAGACGGGTCCCGATGGAGCACCAGATGGCCACCAAGGCAGCTAGCAAGACCACCAAGGATACCGAAAAGCCAGAGGCTGGCGCCGCCGAAGCCCCCAATGACAGCCCGTTGCTCGACCAATCCGATGCCGCGGTCAAGAAGCTCATCAAGACCGGCAAGAAGCGCGGCTATGTGACCTATGAAGAGCTGAATGCGGTGATGCCGGCCGAGGAAGTCTCCTCCGAGCAGATCGAAGACATGATGAGCATGTTCTCCGATCTGGGCATCAACGTGGTGGACGAAGACGAGGTCGAGGAAACCGAGGTCGACAAGGACGAGGACGAGACCGGCAGCGAAGTCGCGCCCTCGACCGGCACCGCCGTCGCCTCCAAGTCCAATACCCGCGAGGGCAGCGACCGCACCGACGATCCGGTGCGGATGTACCTGCGCGAAATGGGCTCGGTGGAACTGCTCAGCCGCGAGGGCGAAATCGCCATCGCCAAGCGCATCGAAGCCGGACGCGAGACCATGATCGAAGGGCTGTGCGAAAGCCCGCTGACCTTCCAGGCCATCATCATCTGGCGCGAGCAGCTTGCCCAGGGCGAAATCCTGCTGCGCGACATCATCGATCTCGAAGCCACCTATGCCGGCCCCGATGCCAAGCAGGCGACGCCGACGCCCGAAGTGCTGAGCATGCATACCCACCCCAAGGTGGAGCCCGTGGTGGCCAAGCCCGTGCCCGCGCCGCGCCGCCCGAGCGGGGACAGCGACGACGATTACGTGCCCGACGAGCCGCAGGCGCCGCAGGACCCCGTCGCCGACGATGACGACGACGAGTTCGAGAATGCCCTGTCGCTGTCGGCGATGGAGGCGGAACTCAAGCCACAGGTGGTGGAGACCTTCGATCGCATCGCCGACGCCTATGGCAAGATGCGTATCATGCAGGACCGGCACGCCGAGAACCGCGCCGGCAGCGTCAGCGCCGCCGACGCCAAAAAGCTGGATGTGCTGCGCGGCGAGGTGATCACCGACGTCAAGTCGCTGTCGCTCAATGCCGGCCGTATCGAGAACCTGGTCGAGCAACTCTATGACATCAACAAGCGCCTGGTGAAGCTGGAAGGGCGCCTGCTGCGCCTGGCCGAAAGCTATGGCGTCAAGCGGGAAGCGTTTCTCGAGAGCTATTACGGGCAGGAAGTGAACCCGGCCTGGGAAGAATCGCTGGAGACCCGCGAGGGCAAGGGCTGGGGCGAATTTGCCCGGCGCGAAGCCGACACGGTGCGCGAGATTCGTGGCGATGTCGCGACGCTGGCGACGGAAGCGGGCCTCAACGTCACCGAATATCGCCGCATCGTGCACAAGGTGCAAAAAGGCGAACGGGAAGCGGCCATTGCCAAGAAGGAAATGGTCGAGGCAAACTTGCGCCTCGTGATCTCGATTGCCAAGAAGTACACGAACCGCGGCCTGCAATTCCTGGATCTTATCCAGGAAGGCAATATCGGCCTGATGAAGGCAGTGGACAAGTTCGAGTATCGCCGCGGCTACAAGTTCTCGACCTATGCGACCTGGTGGATTCGCCAGGCGATCACGCGCTCGATCGCCGACCAGGCGCGTACCATTCGCATTCCGGTGCACATGATCGAAACGATCAACAAGATCGTGCGCACGTCCCGGCAGATGCTGCACGAGATCGGTCGTGAACCCACGCCCGAGGAGCTCAGCGAAAAGCTGCAGATGCCTTTGGACAAGGTGCGCAAGGTGCTCAAGATTGCCAAGGAGCCGATCTCGCTCGAAACCCCCATCGGGGACGAGGAAGACAGTAATCTGGGCGATTTCATCCAGGACGTGAACGCGATCCAGCCGATCGATGCCGCGATCCAGAGCAATCTGCGCGAAACCACGACGCGGGTGCTCGCTTCGCTGACACCGCGCGAGGAACGCGTGTTGCGGATGCGTTTCGGCATTGGCATGAACACCGACCACACGCTGGAGGAAGTGGGCCAGCAGTTCTCGGTGACGCGCGAGCGTATCCGCCAGATCGAGGCCAAGGCACTGCGCAAGCTCAAGCATCCGAGCCGGTCCAGGAAGCTGCGGAGCTTTTTGGATAATTAGGACGTTCGACCATGCCGACGATTTCGTTATTCTTTGGCATGGTCATACAGATGTATTGGCGTGACCACGCTCCGCCGCATTTCCACGCTCGGTATCAGGGCGATGAAGGTTCGATTTCAATCGAGACGGGTGAGTTGGTTAGCGGCAGTATGCCGCCAAACGCCAAGCGAATCTTGAAAGAGTGGACCGCTCGACATCGAGAAGAATTGCTTGAAAACTGGGAACTGGGCAGGCTGCAACTGCCCTTCAATGCAATCGAAGGAGCCGACTATGACGATTGATTATGTGTCAGTAAGTTCTTTGAAAGTCTTGCCCGGCTTCAAGCTTCATCTCGAGTTCAGCAATGGCGATGAGGGTATTCGCGATTTTTCGGATATTCTTTCGGAGGCCGGGCCCATGGTTCAGCCGCTGCGCGACAAGGTCATGTTTGAGAAGGCATTTCTGACGTATGGTGTGCCGACTTGGCCAAATGGGTTACAATTGGATCCGACCAATTTGCATAGGGAATTGGCCAAACAGGGTCGGTTGTCGCACCCTATTGCGGCAGAATAATTGACCACGCCCCGCCTCAAAGTCACTGCCATTCGCGCCATCGTGCCGTTCAAGCTGGTGGTGAGTTTTTCGGATGGATCGTTTGGGACGTTCGATGCGAGCCCGATGATCGGGGAGCGGGGCGAGGGGACGGAGGCGCTGCGGGAGCGGCGCTATTTCGGGCTGGTGGAGTTGGCGAATGGCGTGCCGACCTGGCCGAATTATTTTCACATCTCGCCGGATTGGCTGCGCGAGGAAATGGCAAACCGCGGCGAACTCGAATTGCCGCTGCCGGCGCGACGCAAGCGCTAGAACTGGGAGATGGCGATGTCTTTTCTGAGCAAGCTTTTTGGCGGGGGCGACAAGGCCGAGAGCGCGCCGGCCGGTGACAAGGCGCTGGATCAGGAGAGCTACAAGGGCTTTTTGATCAAGGCGATCGAAATGCGGGCCGGCAGCGAGTATCAATTGGCCGGGACGATCGAAAAAGAGATCGCGGGCGAACTCAAGAGCTATAAATTCGTGCGGGCCGACCGCATGAGTTCCAAGGACGACCTGATCTCGATGGCGCTCGGCAAGGGCCGGCAGATCGTCGACGAGCAGGGCGACAAAATGTTCAGCTGATTACCAGGTCAGTTGCAATAAACAATGCCGATCGCGATGCCGGGGCAAGCGCCGCCGCCGCGTTTGGCCGCACAGGAGTGACGGACATGGCCAAGAAACCTACGGCGCGCAGCGAATACGTGATGTTCGACATCATCTATGAGGATGGCAGCCAGCGCTCCAACCGCAAGGTGGAAGCCAACCTGCTTGGTGGCCTTGATGGCGACGAGCCGGCGCGTACCGCGATCATGGACCAGGACCGGGCCATATCGGAAAAATCGGGCCTGCCGCCCTTGCAGATCAAGACGATCAGGCGATCGGGGAAATAGCGCGCGGCAGGGCCTTGTCGATGGCGGGTTTGACCACGGTGCCGTAAAGCTCGATGGCTTGCATGACCTTGTCATGGGGCAGGGTGCCGACGCTCAGTTGCAGGCCAAAGCGGTCATGCCTGAACCATTCTTGCTGCATCAGGATCTTGTCGATGATCTCCTGGGGCGAACCCATGAAGTAAGCGCCGTTAGGCGTTGCTCCGCTCTCGAATTGGGCGCGGGTGGTCGGCGGCCAGCCGCGTTCCTTGCCTATGCGGCTCATCGATTCGCTATGGGCTGGAAAAGCCAGGTTGCGCGCATCCTGGCTGTCAGCGGCAATGAAGCCGTGCGAGCTAATGCCGACCGGCAGGGTCTTGGCATCCTTGCCGGTTTTTTCGGCGGTTTCGCGATAGAAATCCACCAGTGGCGCGAATTGGCGGGGCTGGCCACCGATGATGGCAATCATCAGCGGCAATCCGTAATAGGCAGCCCGGGCGACCGAATTGGGCGTACCGCCCACGGCGATCCAGAGCGGCAGGGGTTGCTGTACGGGCGCGGGATAGATGGCAATGCCGGGGATGGGCCTGGTATGGGCGCCGCCGGGCCAAGTGATCTTGCCGCCGGCGCGGATGGCCAGCAGCAATTCGAGCTTTTCCTCGAACAGCGTGTCGTAATCATCCAGATCGAGACCGAACAGGGGAAAGCTCTCGATGAAGGAGCCGCGGCCGGCCATGATTTCGGCCCGCCCATTCGACAGCAGATCGAGCGTGGCGAATTGCTGCCAGGTGCGGATGGGGTCTTCGGAACTCAGCACAGTGACGGCGGTCGAAAGCCGGATGGACTTGGTGCGCGCCGCTGCGGCAGCCAGGATGGTCACCGGCGCAGAGGCGACGAAATCGGGCCGGTGATGCTCGCCCAGGCCGTAGAAGTCGAGGCCAAGCTGATCGGCCAGCGCGATCTCTTCCAAAAGGTCCCGAAGGCGTTCGGCAGGGCTTTGCAGGGCGCCGCCATTGAGCGGATCGGGCGTATTTTCGGCAAACGAATATAGACCAAGTTCCATGATGACCTCGTGTTGCCGCACAGATGGCGCTTGCCGCCTGACGCATCAAGAACGCACATGGGTGTAACCGCGCCATTGGCGCGGTCACCAAGCGGTCAGACGTTGCTGGTGGATGGTGCGTAGGCGAAAGGGTTGGCAGGCGGGGCGGTTTGCGGCAGGGGCTCGCCGGCAGCCTTGTGAATTTCGGCGACCAGGCCTGGCTCGAGCCGCAGCTTGACGGCGAGCGCATCGAGATAGGCGCGCTCGGAGGCCGTATCGGCGGAGATGGCGACAAGGGACGCCGCATAGATTTCGCTGGCATGCTCGGGGGTGTCGGCGCGTGCGACCACCACGTTGATGTCCAGCGGGCTCGAGAGTTCATCGGACACCCAGGCTTTTTCCTCGGGGCTGAGCGACATGGTTTCGAGCTTGGTGAAGATGGCTTCCTTCTCGTCGCCATCGATGCGCCCGTCGGCCTTGGCGGCCGCGATCATGGCGCGCACCAGGGTCTTGCCGAGTTCTTCCTGCCCGTGACTGTCACCGGGGGCGGGAATGAAGGCGTCCTGCGATACGGGGGCGGGGGCTGCGGCCTGGTTCTGCTGATAGGTCTGCCAGGCTTTGTAGGCCAGTCCGCCAACTGCGGCAACAGCGCCAAGCTGAACGGCATTGCCTACCAGTTTGCCGGGATTGCCGCCGCCCAGCAGCATGCCGGCGGCCATGCCGGCCGCACCGGTGAGCGCGGTGCGCTGCGTGTTCTGGTCGGTCTGCAAGGCTTTGAGAATCTGGTCGATGTTGAACATGATCCCTCCCTTTTGGTTGGTGTCGACGGAATTGGGGAGAGTTGGCAACATTGCAAGGTGCTGAGGCAGCAGGTCGCAGCACGACGCAGAAAGCAAGAAAAAGCCCCGGCGGGGCGGCCGGGGCTTCAAGTGATGTCTCAGAGGGAGTGCTGAGGCATCGGGGAGACTGTTATGGGGCCGCCGAGGCGGGCGTGGTCGGGGCAGCAGCCGGGGCTGCCGTCGCATCAACTGCCGGGGCCGGAGCCGCCGGAGTTTCGGTCACGGGGGCCGGCGCGGTTTCAGTCGCAGGCGCTTCGGTCATCGGGGCAGGGGCGACGCCACCGTCATTGGCCGAGGATTCAACCGCCGGGGTACCGCTCGCAGCAGCACCGGTCGAAGTGCCCGAATTGGCCGAGAACACCAAGTAGCCGATGGCGAGCAGGGCCAGCACCACAATGATGCCAACGAACCAGCCGGTGCCGTTGCTTTCACGAGTATAGACGGTCCGCTGTCCGTCATTGGTATAAACGGTATCGCGTTCTGGGGTAGCCATGATTGCGCTCCTTTGTTGCACGCTAAGGCGAAGAAACGCAGGTTTTTTGGAATCGTTCCCAATCGCGTGATCGAGTTGATACTGGAGTCTTGGGCCGGAAAACGATTGAAATTTCAAGCGACTGGCGAAGGCGAGAAGAATTTAGTTTGCTTTGGCCGATAAATAAATGCGGGTCAAAGGCCCGCGTCTTCCCCTTTTGCCGGCTTTTTCGCGATCCGATCGATGATCGCCAGAAACAGCGCGGAGACCACAAAGGCGAGGTGGATGATGGTGAACCACATGATCTGGGTATCGGTATATTCGGGCACGTTGAGGAAAATCTGCAGCAGGTGGATCGATGAGATGGCCACGATCGTGGACGCCACCTTGATCTTGAGCGAGCCGGTATCGATCTGTCCGAGCCAGTGCACGTCGTCTTCGTCATCGAAGCGGGAAACGAAATTCTCGTAGCCGGACACGATCACCATGACTACGAGGCTGGCGATCAGGGCCGCATCGATCAGGCCGAGCACCTTGAGGATGGTTTCGGTCTCGTCCATGCCGATAGCGTGGATGCCGAAATCCCAAAGCTTATAGGAAAACGACACGGCGTAGATGGCGAGCGCCAGAGCCAGGCCGATGTAGAACACGACCAGCAGCCAGCGGCTGGCGAGGATGACCCGTTCGACGAAAATTTCCAGCTGTTTCATCGCGCTCTCCGTTCCGTCCTCCAGCCAATAGCAAACTTTGCCGTTGGCACAAGAGCGGCGCTGTCGCGGGCGGTCCGGCGCAAAGCCTTGGTAGCGTAGGGACCGACAGGGTCCGCCATGGATTTAGCTGGCGCCTTCAACCTTGGCGGACCCCTGCCGGAGGCCCCCGCATCCGGCGATCGAGCAGTGGCAGCGCCAAGCTGAACGGCTTTGGAACGAAGGTCACAGGCAGCGTTCATAAGTGGTGTGGCGCACCAAATGAAAAGGCCGGGCGCTGGGCCCGGCCTCGTCGTCTATTTGGTGACCAGGGCTAGCTGTCGCTGGCCATGGTGATCAGCGGGGTAATCCGGCGAATGGTGACGCGGCGGTTTTCGCGTTCGTCCAGATCGGTGCGGATCTTGAGATAGCGCTCGCCATAGCCCTGGGTGGCCAGGTTTTCCGGCGGCACTTTATAGAAGTCGGTCAGGATGCGGGCAACGGTGGCCGCACGCAGATCGCTCAGCTGCAGGTTGGAAATTTCGGTACCCACGGCGTCAGTGTGACCCTCGATCAGGAAGGTTTCCGCCGGATTGTTGGCGAGGAGGGCCAACATGCCCTGGGCAACCTTGCTCAAGGCCCCGACCTGGTCGCGACTGATGGTGGCCGCACCCGTATCGAAGGTCAAGCCGCCCACTTCGAGCTTGCGCACGCTGTCACGCACACGGGAAGAGCGCTTGACCTCGTCGATCGAATAGAGACGGGCCACCTGTTCAACCGGAGGCTGGCGGAAGAAGGTCTCGACCTGGTCTTCGTCGGCATACTCCACGTCCAGGGCATAGTCCTGCACCGGAATATTGAGACGCAGCGGGGGCAGGTCGAGGCCCGGGTCGCGCCATTCCAGCAGCTCGTCGTCGTAACGATCGTCGAAATAGGCCAGCACATATTCCTGCCCGTCGGGCGAGATGCGCGAGCGGCGCAGGACGTCGCCGTTGCGGTTGCGCACGGTGACGATCTGGGTGCCGTCGGGCCGGGTGATGGTTTCGCGGACGCGGCCATTGTTGAGGTTTTCGTAGAAGACCTCGTCCTGCTGGTCGTCGAAGTACCGGTCGGTATCCTGGCCGGGCGTGTTGACGATCAGCTGCGTTCCAACCTGCAGGATAACCTGGGTCAGCTGATCACCATAGGTGGTCTGACGCAGATCGTTCTGCTCGATATTGGTCTGCTGGCCGATATTGGTCTGCGAATTGTCGACCGTGTTGTTCTGCGTATTGTTGGTGATGTTGTTCGTGACGTTGGTCTGGTTGACGATCGTCACGTTCTGCGGAATCACCGGGGCGGCGACGTCGGCGGCGGTCACGGTTTCACCCTGCTCCTCGACGGCAGAGACTGCCGCTGCGTCCTGGGGTGCAAAGCGCGCCTGGGCTTCCGTATCGTTGGTGGGCGGCGGGCCGGCAGGCTCCTGGGCCACCGGTTCGGCGGCAGGCGCTGCGGCGCCGTCGGGCTGGACCACGGGGCCATCCTTGGCGCTATCGAGCACCGGCGCCACCTGATCCTGGGTGATGCCCTCCGGCAAATCCTCGATGATCTCGGTGGGTTGGCCGGCAACGGGGCCATCGGCGGGCTGGTCAGCGGGCGTTTGCGCCGCAGGATCGACCGGGGTCTCGGTTGCCGGCTGCTCCGATGGGGCAAGGCCGGGCACTTCGACCAGTTCCAGGCCGTATCCGGCAAGGCACGCGGTGATGTCGGAATTGCCGGAGGCGGCGCAGAGAGTGCCGATCTGGGCGCGGGCAGCGTCCATGCGGGCTCCGGCCTCAGTGGCATCGCCACCGGCCATCATGTCAGCGACGGCGGCGTTATAGGCGTCGACCTGCGCCTGCAGATCAGCCTGCAGATTGGCGTTTTCAGGAGTGGCCTCAGGCTGGGCCTGCACGGCGGGATCAGCTTGGGTCTCGGGCGCGACTTCTGGAGACGCTTCAGCTGGTGCTTCAACTGCCGGCTCCGCGGGGGCGGCCTCTTCGACCGCGGGATCGGCTTCCGGTTCAGCTTCCGGTGCGGCCTGGGCCGCAGGCTCCTCGGCCGGCGCGGCCTCCTCGACGGGAGCAGCCTCGGGTTCAGCGCTCTGTTCGGTCGCCGCTTCAGGCTCGGTAACGGCCTCGGGCTCGGTGACCGCTTCCGGCTCGGCTGCGGGTTCCGGCGCGACCTCCGGTTCCGGCTCGGGCGCTGGCTCCTCGATTACTTCGGGGGCGGGCTCCTCAACCGGGGCGGCTTCGGGCTCGGGCGCAACTTCGGGCTCCGGAGCGGCTTCCGGCTCCGGCGCTGCCTCAGGCTCGGGCGCCGCTTCGGGTTCCGCGGCCGGCTGGTCGGCCGGCGCTGCGGACTGGGCGGCGACGCACTCGTCGAAGCTGGTGAAGCCGGCATCGATGCACTGCTGTGGCAATTCGGGAGGCGCCGCTTCCTGGGCGAACAGGGGAACAGGCGCAAAGGTCATCAGACCCAGGCTGGTTCCGGTCATAAGCCAGTTTCGAATGCGCATTGGTATTCCTTTTATGGTCGAGTGACACTTGGGATCAGCATCACGGCACCAGTCTGAACCGAGACTGAACGGTGTCGGGCCGAATGATATCACGCTAACCCCCCCGCAAGGCCCGCAACGCCTGGAGTTCTGCAAAGTTCCAGAGCCGCGCCATCCCGGCAAGATGTGGCGATCGTGGCGCGATTGGGGCGCTGGCATGGTGCGGGCGCCCGTGCTAGGCCCACGGCACACCGCCGGACCCGCCATGCTGCAATCGCTCGACACCTTGATCCTTTCGACAGACGGCGCCGGACTTTACGAGTTCACCGCTGCGCTGCGCCGGTTCGTGGATGGTTCGGGGATCGGCACCGGGCTGCTCACCGTTTATTGCCGCCACACGTCGTGCTCGCTGCTGATCCAGGAGAATGCGGACGCCGATGTCCAGACCGATCTGGACGGGTTCTTCCGGCGCCTGGTGCCGCAGGGCATAGACTGGCTGCTTCACACCACCGAGGGTCCCGACGACATGCCCGCCCATATCAAGGCGGCGCTGACGCAGACCTCGCTGGCCGTTCCCGTGCACCGGGGCAGGCCGGTGTTCGGCACCTGGCAGGGCATCTACCTGTTCGAACACCGCGCGCGGCCGCACCGCCGCGAAATCGTGCTGCACATTATAGGAGAGGCGTGATGGATTGGGCCGGCGTGCTGCAATACTGGCCGTTCGTGATCGGGCTTCTGGTCACGGGCATCTGTTCGGGCATCGCTGCGGGCCTGCTCGGCATCGGCGGCGGGGCCATCATCGTGCCGGCGCTTTCGACCGCGCTGTCGATCCTGGGGTTCGATAGCGACGTGGTGCAGCATGTGGCCGTGGGCACGTCCCTGGCGATCATCATTCCCACCGGCGTCATGAGCGCTCGCTCGCACAACAAACGCGGGGCGCTGGATGGGGTGACGCTGCGGCTCTGGGTGCCGTTCATCGTCGCGGGCACCCTGATCGGCGGGCTGGCGGCGGCGTTCCTGTCCGGGGATGCGCTGCGCATCGTGTTCGCGGTCATGGCCTTCGTGATCGCCGCTAATATCGTTCTTGGCTTCCAGACCCGGCTGATGGGGCACCTGCGGGGCTCCGCCCCGACGCACCGGATTTCGGCGTTCGTCGTCGGCTTCATCTCGGCGCTGATGGGGATCGGGGGCGGCTCGCTGAGCGTGCCGACGCTGGTGGCGTTCGGCGCCAGGATGCACGCGGCGGTGGGCACGTCGGCCGCAATCGGGGTGGCGATCGCCGTGGCCGGCACGATCGGGTACATCGCCTCGGGCTGGGGCGTTGTGGGCGTGCCGCCGCTGAGCCTGGGTTACGTCAACCTGCCGGCACTGGTGCTGGTCGCGGGGCTGGCAGCGCTGTTCGCGCCCCTTGGCGCCACCATCGCGCACCGGCTGGAGCAGCAGACGCTAAAATACGTGTTCGCCGCATTCCTGGTATTTGTTGGGCTCAACATGCTGTGGGAAGTAATCAACGGCTGAGGCCGGCGACGATGAAAAAGGTTGGTGGGGACGGTTGACTACGACGGCCGTCCCCACCGCCCAAGCCCCTTGGGAGGGTTTGGTTTAGTTGCCGGCGTCGTCGAGTTCCCACTGGACCGAGACGTTGATGGCAAAACTGAGCTCGCCGGCGGCGACCGGCACTTCGGCGCGTGCCGTGTCGGCCATGGCCTTGACCATATAAGGCTGCGGCGGCTGCTCGATGCTCTGGCCTTCGTTGATCGACACGATATCTTCCAGCGCCGAGCCGGCGGCCGTGGCATAAAGCTGCGCCTTGGCCTGAGCATCGGCGAAAGCACTTTTGCGCGCCTGGTTCAGCAGCTCGGACGGATCGTCCACAGCAAAGGTTACGCCATTGACGGTGTTGGCGCCCACCGTCACCGAGTTATCGAGGATGGCGCCCAGCGTATCGAGCGCGCGCACCCGAACGGTCACGGCATTGCTGACCTGGTAGCCGTTGATCTTGGGCGGCAGCGTATAGCCGTTGGCGTCGCGATCTTCGGTATAAACGTAGTTCGGACTGACCGAGAAGCCGGAGGTCTGGATATCGCGCTCGGCAATGCCGGAGCCTTTGAGCGCGGCCAGCAAATCGGCCATCGCCTTGCTGTTGAGATCGAGCGCCTCGCGCGCCGTCGCGCCCTGGGTGGTCACGCCCGAGTTCACGAAAGCGGTGTCGGGCACCGCCGTCACCTCGCCGCGCCCTTCGATGGAGATGGTTCCGGCAAAGGCCGGCAGGGACAAGCCGGCAAGCAGGGCGAAGGGCAAACAGGCAAAAAGGCGACGCATGGAAAACTCCTTGAGCTGTGGCGGACACTTCGCCACTCAATGCGTCCATAATGGGGCATGGCTGAACCGCAGTTGAACGGCCTATGGAAAGCCATGCTGCTAAGGAATAAGGCCCGCCGAGCCGGGTAAGGCTTGCAAGGATGCGCGGGCGCGGGTTACTCACCCCGGATGATCAGGGGGATGGCATGAGCAGCGCGATCTATCCAATTGAGGGCGTATTGCTGGGCCGGGCGCGAGTTCCCGGCACGCTCTATCCGGTCATCGTGACCGTGCGCGGCGGCGATCTGGTGGATATCACCGCCAAGGGCATGGCCACGGTGCGCGATATCGCCGAGAGCGCCGATCCGGCCGGTTATGTGACGCAGGCCAAGGGCGAGACGATCGGCTCAGCCGAGGCCATCGTCGCCAATAGCTGGGCGCGCGGGCAGGATGCTGGCACGCCGTCGCTGCTATCGCCCATCGATCTGCAGGCGATCAAGGCTTCGGGGGTCACCTTCGTGGTGTCGCTGCTGGAGCGGGTGATCGAGGAGCAGGCGCGCGGCGACAAGGGCCGTGCCGATGCATTGCGCGGCGATATTCTGGCGCTGATCGGCACCGACCTCAGCGAGCTGGTGCCCGGCTCGGACACGGCGATGCGGGTCAAGGCAGCACTGGTCGACAAGGGCGTCTGGAGCCAGTACCTCGAAGTGGGCTTCGGTCCAGATGCGGAAATCTTCACCAAGGCGCCGACCATGGCCTCGGTTGGTTTCGGCGCCGATGTGGGGCTCCATCCCATTTCGAGCTGGAACAATCCGGAGCCCGAAGTGGCGCTGCTGGTCTCGAGCGCCGGCGCGATCGTCGGCGCAACGCTGGGCAATGATGTCAACCTGCGCGACGTCGAGGGGCGATCAGCGCTGCTTTTGGGCAAGGCCAAGGACAACAATGCATCGGCGTCGCTGGGACCGTTCGTGCGCCTGTTCGACGGCGCTTTCACGCTCGACACCATCAGCCGGGCCGAGATCGCGCTGCGGGTCGAGGGCGAGGACGGCTTCGTGCTCGACGGGCATTCCTCGATGAGCCAGATTTCGCGCTCTCCAGAGGCGCTGGTTGCGGCGACCATCGGGCGCCATCATCAATATCCGGACGGGCTGGTTCTGTATCTCGGCACCATGTTTGCGCCGGTCAAGGATCGCGACGGGGCCGGCAAAGGCTTCACCCACAAGCTGGGCGACACTGTCTCGATCTCGACATCGAGTCTGGGCACCCTATCTAACAGGGTGAACCTGTCCACCATCGCGCCCCCCTGGACCTATGGCACCAGCCATTTGCTCCGCGACCTCGCTGGGGCGAACTTGCTCTGAATTCCTCCCGAAAGGCTTTTTGACATGACATTGCATCAAAATCTCATCGACGGCGCCTGGGTAGGCAGCGAGGGCAAGGAAAACATCAATCCGTCCAATCTGGGCGACGTGGTGGGCGTTTATGCGCAGGCCAGCGCCGAGGAAACCAAACAGGCGATCGCTGCGGCAAAGGCGGCGTTTCCGGCCTGGTCGCGCTCGGGCATTCTCGAGCGGCATGCGATCCTGAGCAAAACTTCCCAGGAAATCCTGGCCCGCAAGGCCGAACTGGGCGAATTGCTGAGCCGCGAGGAGGGCAAGACCTTGCCCGAGGGCATTGGCGAGGTGACGCGCGCCGCGCAGATCTTTGATTTTTTTGCCGGGGAAGTGCTGCGCCTTTCGGGCGAGATCCTGCCATCGGTGCGCCCCGGCGTGGGCGTCGAGATCACGCGCGAGCCGATCGGGGTGGTCGGCATCATCACGCCGTGGAATTTCCCGATTGCCATTCCGACCTGGAAGATCGCGCCGGCGCTGGCGTTTGGCAATACCGTCGTGGTCAAGCCAGCCGATCTGGTGCCCGGCTCGACCTGGGCCATCGTCGACATTTTGGTGCGGGCGGGCCTGCCCAAGGGCGTGCTGAACCTGGTGATGGGCAAGGGCTCGGTCGTCGGCCAGACGCTGCTGGAGTCCAAGGATGTCAATGCCATCACCTTCACCGGCTCGGTGGGTACGGGCAAGCGCGTGGCGCTGGCTTCGATCGAGGTGGGGCGCAAGTTCCAGCTGGAAATGGGCGGCAAGAATCCGACCGTGGTGCTGGACGATGCCGATCTGAAAGTAGCGGTCGAATCGGTGGCGCAATCGGCGTTCTTCTCCACCGGCCAGCGCTGCACCGCGTCCTCGCGCGTGATCGTGACCGCCGGCATCCATGATGCATTCGTCGAGGCGCTGGGCGAGCGGGTGCGCAATCTGCGGGTGGGCGATGCCTTGCACAAGGACACGGACATCGGGCCGGTGGTCGATGCCAGCCAGCTCAAGCAGGACACCGACTATATCGCCATCGGCAAGGCCGAAGGCGCCAAGCTGGCGGCGGGCGGCGAACTGGTCAAGGGCGCAACCGAAGGCTTCTATCTGCAGCCGACGCTGTTCACCGAAGCGACCAACCAGATGCGTATTTCCCGCGAGGAAATCTTCGGGCCGGTCGCCAGCGTCATCCGCGTCAAGGACTATGACGAGGCGTTGGCTACCGCCAACGACACCGAGTTCGGCCTTTCCGCCGGCATCGTCACCACCTCGCTGAAATACGCGACGCACTTCAAGCGCAATTCGGAAGCGGGCATGGTGATGGTGAACGTGCCGACGGCGGGGGTGGATTTCCACGTGCCCTTTGGTGGCCGCAAGGCCTCCAGCCTCGGGCCGCGCGAGCAGGGCAAATATGCCAACGAGTTCTTTACCGTGGTCAAGACGGCTTATACCGCGGCGGGTTAGCGGCGTTTGTTGACAGGCAAAGTTGGGCTTGGGGCGGGATGACCGCCCCGAGTGCGGGGTCGAAAGGTCAGCGCAATCCCTCGATCACCGGGCGGCGATAGATCAGCAAAGCCGGGATCGTCGCCAGGATCAGCGCTGCGAGGCAGAAGGCCAGCAGGCTCAGCAGTTCGGAGCCGCCGATGCTGGCCTGCATGGCGACGCCCGTGTCGGCGGCAATACCGGCAGAAAGCGCTGCGGCCAAGGCCCAACCCAGGCCCAGCCCCAGCGCCGCGCCGGCAATGATCAGCACCGCGACGTAGAGCCATACCGTGAGGAAGACGAAGAGCGGACCCGCGCCAAGCGCCCGCAACACGGCAAAACGACGCCGCATCAGGTCGAGAATGGCGACGATACCCGCGAGGATCGCGGCGACCACCAGCACCTGGGCGACCAGCGTCAGGGCGCTCATGATGCGGGTCGCATCGCCCAGAACGTCGTAGAGGCCGACCAGAATTTCGGCGGGGAAGAAGGCGGTAGAACGTTCGCTGCGGTATTGCCCGCGCAGGCCATAGGCCGCCGCGACGTCGTGGGGCTTGACCACCACGGCAGGGACCCCGGGCAAGTGCTCGGGTGCGAATGGGGGGCCGATGCGCTCGTCGCCCGGCGCATGGCCGAGATCGAGCCCGTGGACTTCCCAATTGTATTCGATGGGCACGATGACGGCGCGATCCCAGGGCGTGCCGGTCGGGCGCATGCGGCCGACCACGGTGAGGTCGGCATGACCCTCGGCACCATGAACGTGGCCGTGCTCGTCGTGTTCGTCGGCGTGTTCCTCCGCCGCGATGGCGTCGGCCGCGGCGTCTGCATCCATCTCGCCATGACCCACGGCCAACGTTTCGCCGACGGCGTGGGGCGACAGCGCGCCGATGACGGCTTCCTCATGCGCCGCGAACATGCGGCCCTCGGCCAGCCCGCCAGAGAGGTAGTCTACGAACGGCGCGATGGTGCCGACCACCGGATCGCCTTCGATATTGTCGCCAAAGCCAATCGGGGCGACGAAGTCGGCCTCCGGGCGCGCCAGCAGGTCGGCGAAGACCGCGGGATCGAGCAGTTCGACGGCGGTGGGCCGCAGATAAACCACCGAGAACAGGATGTCGTTGGCGCTGCCGGGCGCTGCCACCACGAGATCGAAGCGATCCGCCGCGCGCGCACTGCCTTGGCGCAACGCCCGCTCCTGGGCACTGATGGTGATGCCCAAGGCGACGGCCAAGGCCACGATGACCAGGAACAGCGCGCTGGTGAAGCGGTTGCGGCGGTGCATCGCCCAAACGAGGGGCAAGGGGTTCATGCGTTCACCCGGCCATGATCGAGGACCAGTTCCGCCGTTGCCGCGGCGCGCAGATCGGGGTCATGGCTGGCGGCGATGACCGTGCGGCCTTCCGCTGCGAGGCGAGACAGCACGGCGATCACATGGGCCCCGGCCAATTGGTCCAGGCTCGCCGTTGGCTCGTCGGCGAAGATAATAGCCGGATCCGCCAAAAGTGCCCGGGCAATGGCCACGCGCTGTTGCTCGCCGCGCGAGAGCAGGCCGGCCTGCCGCCGTTCCAGCGGCACGGCGAGTTCGGCAAGCAGCGTTTCGGCGCGTTTGCGCCGGGGCGCGGCGTTCCAGGCCCCGAACCAGGCCGGCAGCAGCACATTGTCGAGCGGCGTCATTTCATCGATGAGATGAAAGTCCTGAAAGATAAAGCCGGCATGGCGGCGACGCCAACGATCGCGCCCGGCCTCGGACAAGGCCGAAAGCTCTGTCTCGCCCCAGGCCAGGCTGCCGCTCGTGGGTCTCGCCAAGCCCGACAGGAGATAGAGCAGGCTCGATTTGCCCGAACCGGATGCGCCCGAGAGCACGGTCAGGCTGCCGGGAGCGGCGGCTAAAGGGGGCGTATCGAGGACGAGCTGGTCATCGTAGCGCAGCGTCAGCGCGGTTGCCGATAGGGCCAGGCCTGACATCGGCTCGGCTCAGGCGCGATTGTAGGTGACGTTCATCAGCCGCAGGAAGCTGACGAAACCGGTGTCCGCGTCGGTCTTGAAGCCGGTTTCGAACTGTCCTTCGACACGGATCAGCGTCGAAAAGCGCACGACGTCGATCGGGTCCGCGGCATAGGCCACAACCAGATCGGTCGGCCAGTCGGCGGCGTCGTTGCAGAACGGACAGGTGGCCATGGGCAGCTTGGTCAAAACGAAGAAACCGACTTCGGGCTTGAGCGGGGGCGCCATGTAGCCGGTCATGGCAATCTGTGCGCCATCGAGCGCCGCCGTTTCGGGCGCGAGCTCCATGCCGCGGCTGTAGAGATCGCGGAAGCGGAGCGAGGGTGTTTCGGCAAACGCGGGACGCACCAGGGCCGGCAGTGCAAGGCCGGCGATAGCGGCACAGACGAAGCTGCGGCGATCCATGGTGAAACTCCCGTTGGGAAAACACTATAGCCGCCGGATCGCTCCGGCGGCCAGAGATTGGCAGAAATGTTACTTGGCGGCGCCGTCGAGGCCGATGGCCTTGGCCATGACGTGATAGATGACGTTCTGCTCGACGACACCGTGGAACAGATGGGCCCAGGGCCCCTGCGCGAAGATGGCGACGTCGTCGCCGGCATGGCTTTCCGAACCCAGGGGAACGAGGGCCTGCTGCAGGTAGTCCAGATCGGTGGTGTCGACACCAGCCGGGTCGGCGCGGATGGTGAGCGGGGCATCGGCCTCGGCACCCTCGGGAGCAACCGGCGCTTCGCCTTCATAGACCGCAGCGCCCGGGCCGTTCATATATCCCAGCGTGGTATAGGCCTTGCCATCGTCGGCAGTGCCGCCGATGCCCAGGATCGGGTTGCCGCGCACCGGGTAGCCGGCGATCGAGAACACGTGGCTGTGGTCGGCGGTGACGACGATCAGCGTTTCCTCGGGATTGACGGCATCATAGGCGGCCTGCACGGCCTCGGACAGGGCTACGGTATCCATCAGTGCACGGGCGGCGTTGCCGGCATGGTGGGCGTGGTCGATACGGCCGCCTTCGACCATCAGTACGAAGCCATTTTCGTTCTGCGACAGCATCTCGATCGACTTGACGGTCATCTCGGCCAGGGAGGGCTCGCCGCCGGCATCCTTGGCGCGATCGGCTTCATACTGCATGTGCGAGCCTTCAAAGAGGCCGAACAGGTGCTTGGTGGTGGCGATATCGACCGCGTCGAACTGCTCCTTGTTCCACACATAGGCGCCATCATTGTACTTGGCCTGCCATTCGGCGACCAGGTCATGCCCGTCCTTGCGCGAGCCGGTTTTTTCCGGATATTCCGGATCGGCGGTCTCGGCCGTCATGAAGTTGGCGCGACCGCCGCCCAGGATGACCTCGAAGCCGTCGCCGGCGGGCCAGTTCACGAGCTGGCTGGCAATGTCGGCACATTCAGTGGTGCCTTCGGGCAGGTTGGTGTCGTTTTCCCAATCGCGGCCGGCGCTATGGGCATAAGTGGCGGCCGGCGTCGCGTGGGTGATGCGGGCGGTCGAGACGACGCCGGTCGCGAGCCCGGCGGCTTCGGCCTGCTCGAATATGCTGGTGACGGTGGCCTTGGCCTGGGTCGAGCAATCCTCGAGAACAACGCTCTGGTTGACGCCGATCGTGCCATTGACCGATTTGACGCCAGTGGTCATTGCCGTCGCGGTCGGGGCGCTGTCGGCGACCTGGCTGTCATGGGTATAGGTCTTGGACAGGGCGACGTAGGGCAGCAGCTTTTCGAACGACAGGCTGTTGCTTTCGCCGTCGACACCACGTTCCTGGCCCTCGAAAATGCGGGCGGCGGTAATGGTAGGAATGGACATGCCGTCGCCAACGAACAGGATGACGTTCTTGGCCTTGCCGGTATTGGGTTGCTGGGCGATCAGGGCAGCCAGGCTTTCCTGCGCCGACATGAAATAGCTGTCGGTCGCCTGGGGCAGGGCGCTCTGAGCCAAAGCAGGGGCAACCAGCGCCAGCGCCGACACCGTCGATACAAGTGTTCGTGCAAGTTTGATCATCGTATGTCCCATCGAAAAATTGCCGCGCATGGGTGCCGGCCATTTCCGATCGATAGACAAGGTTTGTAACGGTGATGTGTAGGCCGGGGACTCGTACAAGTTCGGTTCGGCTCGCGGCTGCTGAATGCCACGCATACGCCGGAGGTGCCGGGCGCGGCGGGAAAACCGGCGTCGGAGCCGGGCCGCGACGGGCTATACCGGAACGGCAAATCTTTCGTCGAAGGCGTAGCCGGCGCCACGCACGGTGCGGATGGGATCGGTTTCGCGGCCGCGATTGATGGCGCGGCGCAGGCGGCCGATATGCACATCGACGGTGCGTTCATCGACATAGACATCGTTGCCCCAGACGCCGTCGAGCAATTGCTCGCGCGAATAGACCCGGCCGGGATGGCGCATCAGATATTCGAGGAGACGATATTCGGTGGGGCCCAGATGCACGTCGCGGGCGGCACGGCGGACGCGGTGGGTGGTGCGGTCCAGCTCCAGGTCGCCCACCTTGATCGCGGCGGTGACCAGGTTCGGATTGGCCCGGCGCAACAGGGCGTGGATGCGGGCCAGCAGTTCGGGCACCGAGAACGGCTTGACGACATAGTCGTCGGCCCCGGTGGCAAGGCCGCGCACGCGTTCCTCTTCTTCGCCACGCGCGGTGATCATGATGATCGGCACGCGAGCGGTTTCCTCGCGCGCGCGCAGGCGCCGGCACAACTCGATGCCGGACACTTCGGGCAGCATCCAGTCGAGCAGGATCAGATCGGGCAGCTTGTCCTGGATGTGTTGCTGCGCCTCGTCGCCGGTTTCGGCGGTGAGCACGCTGAACCCTTCGGCCTCGAGATTGTAGCGCAGGAGGATCGAGATATCTTCCTCGTCCTCGACAACAAGAATGGTGGCGGGCATCGGTTAGCTCCCAAAGTGGACCGGCAAGCGGCCGGTCACGCCTTGATCTGGGTCCGGTGCAGTTCCTGAACGTCGCTGCTCAGTTGCTTGCCGGTCTGCAGGTAATAGGCGCGCTCCGCGATATTGGTGGCGTGGTCGCCGATGCGCTCCAGATTCTTGGCGCAGAACAGCAGATGGGTGCACTGGGTGATGTTGCGCGGATCTTCCATCATATAGGTCAGCAATTCGCGGAACAGGGAGGTGTGCATGGCATCGACCTCGTCGTCGCGGTTGCACACTTCGATGGCCGCCGCCGAGTCGCGGCTGGCATAGGCATCCAGCGCGTCCTTGATCTGGCGCAGCACCAGGCCCGTCATGTTGCGCACGCCGTTGTAGAAGGTGGGCTGCAGGCTGAGCCCATCGAGCTTGAGCGAGCGGCGGGCCAATTGTTTGGCCATGTCGCCGACGCGCTCCAGGTCGCTGGCGACGTGGATGGCGGTGACGATGGCGCGCAGGTCGCTGGCCATGGGCTGGCGGCGGGCGATCATCGACACTGCCACGTCGTCGATGCGGCGCTGCATGTCGTCGATGCGCTGGTCGGCGATGATAGTGACATCGGCCAGTTCGCGGTCGAGCTTGAGCAGGGCCTTGGTGCCGTTTTCGATGGCCACTTCGACCTGGCCGCCCATTTCGGCGATCAACTGGGCCAGCGAGGTCAGCTCGTCACTATAGGACGTGACGATATGGTCCTGGTTGGAATTGGGCATGGCGAAATCCTTTCGTCCGCGGCGCGGATCAGCCGATACGGCCCATGATGTAGTCCTGCGTCTGCTTGTTCACAGGATTGGTGAAAATGTCTTCGGTCACGCCTTCCTCGATCAGCTTGCCCAAGTGGAAAAACGCGGTTTTCTGGGACACGCGGGCGGCCTGCTGCATCGAATGGGTGACGATGACGATGGTGTAGTTTTCGCGCAATTCGTCGATCAGTTCCTCGATGATGGCGGTCGCGATGGGATCCAGGGCGGAGCAGGGCTCGTCCATCAGGATGACCTCGGGGCCCACGGCGATGGCGCGCGCGATGCAGAGGCGCTGCTGCTGGCCGCCCGAAAGGCCGGTACCGGGCTCATTGAGGCGGTCCTTGACCTCCTCGAACAGGCCGGCCTTGCGCAAGGAGGAAATCACGATCTCGTCGATATCGGTCTTGGACTTGGCCAGGCCGTGGATCTTGGGGCCGTAGGCGACGTTTTCGTAGATCGATTTGGGGAATGGGTTCGGCTTTTGGAACACCATGCCGATACGGGCGCGCAGTTCCACTACGTCCAGGCTCGGATCGTAGATGTTCTCGCCATCCAGCTCGATCAGGCCGCCGACCTTGGCGCCTTCGATGGTGTCGTTCATGCGATTGATGCAGCGCAGGAAAGTGGATTTGCCGCAGCCGGACGGCCCGATGAACGAGGTTACGGCACGATCGGGAATATCGATGGAAATGCCATAGAGCGCCTGCTTGGGACCATAGTGGACGGTCACGTCCTTGGCGTGGAGCCGGATCGGGCGCTCAAGCATATCTGTGGGGTTCATGGCACTGTTCACATTGGTCTGTGTCATCTTCACCTTGCCAGCAATCATGTCCATTTTTAAGCTCCTTTGTCTTGGTCCGCCGCCGGGTCAGGCGCGCTGTTCGAGCCGCGAGCGCAGCAGCACGGCGATGCCGTTGAGCACGATCATGAAGGCCAGCAGCACCATAATGGCCGCGGCGGTATGGGCCTCGAAGAAATTGCGGTTTTCATTGCCCTGCCAGAGATAGATCTGGACGGGCAGGGCGGTGGCCTGATCCAGGGGTGTCGCCGGCACGGCGGCGACGAAGGCCTTCATGCCGATCAGCAGCAGCGGCGCGGTTTCGCCCAGGGCGTGGGCCACCCCGATAATGGTGGCCGTCAGGATGGACGGGAAGGTTACGGGCAGCACATGGTGGAACACCATCTGCGTCTTGGAGGCGCCCATGCCCAGCGCCGCCTGGCGCAGGGCCGGCGATACGCCGAGCAAGGCACCGCGCGTAGCTATGATGATGGTGGGCAGGGTCATCAGGGTCAGCACCAGGCCACCCACCAGCGGGGCGGAGATGGGCAGGTGCAGGTAATTGATGAACACGGCGGCGCCGAGCAGGCCGAAGACGATGGAGGGCACCGCGGCGAGATTGTTGATGTTGACCTCGATGAAGTCGGTGACGCGGGACTTGGGGGCGAATTCCTCAAGGTAAATCGCGCTCGCCACCCCGATCGGCACGGCCAGGACGATGACGATCAGCATCATGTACAGCGAGCCGACGAATGCGCCGAGCAGGCCTGCCGAAGCGGGGGCGGCGCGGCTGTCGACATTGGTCAGGATCGACCAGGCAAAACCCGTGCTGATCGTACCGCTGGCGACGAACTGGTCGATCAGGGCGCGGGCCGGGGCGGACAATTGCTGCTGGGCGTCGCCCAGGTCGCGGTTGATATTGCCCTTGATCCAGTTGTCGGCATTGGCCGAGGCGAGCAGATCGATGCTGGTGGTCTTGCCCAGCAGCGATGGATCGGCGACGAAGCGTTCGCGAATGACATGGCGGGCGTCGGTTTCGGCGATGGTCAGGATGTCGCGGCTCTCGATATCATAACCGGCAGGAGCCGCGGCGCGCAGCGAGGCCTCCACCACCTTGTTCCAGTTCAGCAGCGCAAGCTCGCGTTGCCATTTGATATTGGCGGCCCGGAAATCGGCATCGGACTGACCTTGCGTACGCACCGGGGCCGGCTCGATCTTGATGATGGCCGGATCATAGGTCACCGACAGGTGCAGATCGTTTTGCAGGAAAGCGGGAGCGCCGCGCCCGATGATGTCCACGAACAGCAGCGCGACGAAGCCGAGCGCCAGGATGATGGCGCCCAGTCCGAGGCCCTTGAAGATGGCTTCGCTGAGATGGCGGCGGCGCAGGCTGGCGCGGATCAGCGTGGTCCGTTCGAGCGACGGCCGGCGCGCAAGGGTGAGCGTATCGGTCATGTTATTCGTACTGCTCCCGGAAGCGGCGGACGATGAAGAGGGCAAAGACGTTGAGGCAAAGCGTGATGACGAACAGCGTCAATCCCAGCGCGAAGCCGACCAGCGACTGGGGCCCGGCGAAATCGCTGTCGCCGGTCAGCTGATTGACGATCGACACGGTGATGGTGGCGACCGGCTCGAACGGATTGCCGCGCAGCACCGGGCTGTTGCCGGCAGCGAGCACCACGATCATGGTTTCGCCGACGGCGCGGCTGACCGCGAGCAGGAAGGCGCCGACAATGCCCGGCAAGGCCGCCGGCAGCAACACGCTGCGGATGGTCTCGGACCGTGTCGCGCCCAGGCCGTAAGCGCCATCGCGCAGGGAGCGCGGCACCTGGTTGAGGATGTCGTCGGACAAGGACGACACGAAGGGCACGATCATGATGCCCATCACCACGCCGGCCGTCAGCGCGCTGGTGGCATTGATGGACAGGCCAACCGCGTTGCCCACGTCGCGCAGGAACGGGCCGACCGTCACCAGCGCGAAAAAGCCGTAGACGATGGTGGGAATGCCGGCCAGGATTTCGATGATGGGCTTGGCGACGGCACGCAGCCAGCGCGGCGCGTACTGGCTGAGATAGATGGCGGCCATCAATCCCACCGGGACGGCAACGAGCATGGCGATGGCGGTGATCATCAGCGTGCCGGCCAGGAGCGGCAGCAGACCGTATTGACCGTATTGACCCGGGACGGTAGAGCCGTTGATCGGGTTCCAGATCGTGCCGAAGAAGAAGTCGATGGGGCTGATGAAGGTGAAGAAGCGGATCGATTCGGTGAGCAGGGAAGCCACGATGCCGGCAGTGGTGAGGATGGCGACCGCAGAGCAGGCCATCAGCGCCAGGTTGATGACGCGCTCGACGGTGTTGCGGGCGCGCAGCCGCGCGGAAATCTTGCTGCGGGCGTAGAGCAGCGCCGCGATGCCGGCAACCGCCGCCGCGACGACGACGGCCAGAAAGGTGATGAATTGGAACGAGCGCAACGAATCGCCGGCGGTTTGCTCGAACGGCTGGATCTCGCCGGCCACGCCATAACCCGAGGCCAGCGCCTGGACCCGTGCGATGGTCGCATTCAAGCCGCCCTGATCGAGCGCCAGGACGGTGTCCTGGGGCAGTTGCGAAATGATGAAGTTGTGCGTGATGCCATCGCCGAACCAGGCCCAGAGCCCAACGATGACCAAAGCCGGGACAATCGCCCAGATGGCGACGAGCGAGCCATGATATTGCGACCGGGAATGAACCTTGACGCCATTGGAGGTCGCCAGCGCGCGGCTCCTGGACCAGCCGCTCTGGTAGGCAAGACCCAAAAGCACCAGCAGCAGGCCGGCAATAACCAGGGAATTCATCGTCTGCACGCCCCCGAAAATTGATGGGGCCGCGCCCGAAGGCGCGGCCCCAGACTATTATTGAGCGGCGCCGGCTTCGAAGGCCGACAAAGCAGCAGCGGTCGTGTCGGTCGGCTGCACGATCAGGCCGGCAGCTTCCAGGGTGCCGCCAGCGCCCGAGATCGCGTCGGACAGGAAGAACTGGACGTATTCCTCGATGCCGGGGATCACGCCGAGGTGCTGGCCCTTGACGTAGAAGAACAGCGGACGCGAGACCGGGTATTCACCGGCAGCGACACTCTCGTTGCTCGGCACGACGCCATCGACGGTCGCAACCTTGAGGGTGTCCTTGTTCTGGTCGTAGAAGGACAGGCCGAACACGCCAACGGTGTTGGGATCGGACTTCAGGCGCGCCAGGGTTTCGGTGTAGTCGCCGGAGATTTCGGTGACGACGTCCTGACGATAGGTCGTCAGGGCAGCAGCCTTTTCCTCGTCGCTCAGGCCTTCGGGAAGACCGGCTTCCTCGGCACCGGCAGCGACAACCTTTTCCTGGAACACTTCACGGGTGCCGTGATTGGCGCCGGGGACGGCCAGGGCAATGGTCTGATCGGGCAGGGCCGGGTCGATCTCGCTCCACTTGGTGTAGGGGTTGGCAACAAGCTTGCCGTCGACCGGTACCTGGGCCGCGATGGCCTTGTACACCTGGACCGGGGTCAGGGCGAAGTCGGGGCCAGCGGCGGCCGAGGCAAAGACGATGCCGTCGAAGCCGAACTGGACTTCGCGGATGTCGGTCACGCCATTGGTGGTGCACACTTCGCGCTCGCTGTCCTTGATCGGACGGCTGGCATTGGCGATGTCGATGGTGTTGTCGCCAACGCCTTCACAGAACTGCTTGAAGCCGCCGCCGGTGCCGCCCGAACCCACGACCGGGGTCTTGAACTCGGGGAAAGCGGCGCCGAATTCTTCGGCAACGATCGAAGCGAAGGGCAGCACGGTCGATGAACCGGCGACCTGAATGGTGTCGCGCGACTGGGCAAAGGCGCCGGTCGAGCCCATGGCGAGCGTGATGACGGCAGCACTGGCGAAGAGTGCGATTTTCATGAGGATTTCCCTTTCGGAATTCATTTTATACGTGGCAGGCCGATCCCGTTGGAACCTTTGCCGCCCTGTGACGAGGCAGACCATATGAGGGCCTGGCGACAGTTTTATTGCAGTTAGGCCACGAATTTATGACAATCTAAGTATCTGATATATATAAATATACACTGTAACAATTGCGCCTAGATGGCGTTTTTACGTGGCCAATATGACTCCGCGTAAGAGCGCTTTGGCCAAGCTCCAAGGCGGGGCTCTTCATGAGCACGTGTGCAATTTGATGGCAGGTTGGGATTGCCTTCCCGACAAGACAAAAACACCCGGCAAAGCGTGATCAAACCAGCTGCTGCCGGTGATCGGCTGCGATCATTGCGGCGGCCTTGGAGCCGATCGCCATGGCGGGCGCATTGGTATTGCCCGAGGGAATGAAGGGGATGATGGCGCAGTCGATGACCCGCAGTCCATCGATGCCGCGAACGCGCAGCCGCTGATCGAGCACGGCCAGAGGATCGCTGTCCGGGCCCATGCGCGCAGAGCCTGATGGATGATAATTGGTCTTGACCGTCTGCCCCGCGAATTGGCTCAAGGCGTCGTCATCCTGCACCGCCGTGCCGGGCAGCAATTCGGCGGCGATGCTGGACTTGAACGGTTCGGTTTGCAGCAACTCCCGGGCGTGCCTGACCGAGGCGAGCGTCAGCCGCAGATCGTCGGGATCGCCGAAGAAATTGCAATCGACCAGCGGCTGGGCGCCGGGATCGGCCGAGCGCAGCTTGACGCTGCCGCGCGCTTTGGGTCGCAGCAGGCAGGAAGTGAAGGTCACCCCGTAAGTGGGCTTGGCCGAGGACACGTCGCGGTCGAGATAGACGATGGGAGCACAGTAAAGCTGGATCGTCGGCCGCTCGCCGCCGTCGGGATCGTAGAACAGGCAGGCCTCGATGCCGGTCGTGGTTACCGGCCCGGAGTTGAACAGTAGATATTGCAGGCCGTTGCGCAGCATGGGCCAGCCCTTGTCCTGACCGAAATAGCCGGACCTGGTTCTGGTGGTCGCAATCACCGGGACCTCGTGATGATCCTGGAGATTAGCGCCGACGCCGGGGAGGTCGGCAACCACGGTCACGCCGTGCTCGCGCAGGTGATCGGCCGGGCCGAGTCCGGACAGCATCAGCAGCTTGGCGGTGTTATAAGTGCCGGCGCCGATCAGCACTTCGCGTTGCGCATGAACGGTGCGGGTCACCCCGTCCCTGGTATAGCTGAGCCCGATGGCGCGGCCATTTTCGATAACGATCCGGTCCACCCGCGCACCGGTGACGATGCTCAGCCGCTTGTCGCCAGCGAGCGGATCGAGGAATGCTTTCTTGGCGTCAGAGCGTTCCTTGCGGCGGCCCCATTGGCCATAGGTATGCTGCATGATGCCGACGCCATTCTGGCGGGCGCCGTTGAAATCGGGATTGAAAGCATGGCCCAGGCCCTGCGCCGCCAACAGGAAATCCTGCGTCGTGTCGGCGATATGGCCGGGCTCCGACACGCGCAGATTGCCGCTTATGCCGTGAAACTGGTTGTTGAATTTGCTGTTGGCTTCGAGGCCGGTGAAATGGGGCAGCATATCGGCGTAGGACCATTCGGTGCCGTTGCCGAGATAGGCGGCCCAGCCGTCATAATCCTCGCGCTGGCCGCGCATATAGACCATGGCGTTGACGGCGCTGCCGCCACCCAGCGCCTTGGCCACCGGCACGATCGGTCCACGCCCGCCAAGCTGGGGCTGGGGCACGGTATGGTGCATTTCGAGAAAATCGTCGCGCGCCAGGTATTTCATGTAGCCGGCGGGAAAGGCCATCAGCCTGGCGGTGTCGCGCGGGCCGCGCTCGAGGATAAGCACGGAGAAGCCGAATTCCCGCACCAGGCGCATCGCCGCCACGGATGCCGCCGAGCCACCGCCGGCGATGATGAAATCATAGGTGTCGGCCATGGTCATCCCCCTCATCCGGCGCTGCGCGCCACCTTCTCCCACCAGGGGAGAAGGGAGTCTCCACTCTTATGGTAGCCATTGAAACCCCTCTCCCCTCGTGGGAGAGGGTGCCCGAAGGGCGGGTGAGGGGGAGCTTTAGCTAAACCGACTTGATCATCCCGCCATCGACCCGGATTTTCGCGCCGGTGATATAGCTTGCCTTCTCGCTGGCGAGGAAGGCGACGACGTCCGCCAGTTCTTCGGGTCGGCCGTAGCGGCCGGCGGGGATAGTGGCCATGGAGGCCTTGCGCACGTCCTCGACGCTCGAGCCCGTCCGCTTGGCCGCGGCTTCGTCGAGCTGATCGACACGGCCGGTGTGAATGCGGCCCTGCACGATCACATTGACGGTGACGCCATCGGCGGCCACTTCACTTGCCAGCGTCTTACTCCAGCCCACCAGCGCCTGGCGCAACCCGTTGGAGACCGCCAGCCGGGCGATCGGCGTGTCCACGCCCGAGGAGGTCAGCGTGATGATGCGGCCCCATTTGCGCTCGACCATTCTGGGCAGCAATTGCTGGCTCATGTCGATCACGCTGGCCACCATGGCATCGAAGCCCGATTGCCAGGCATCGAGCGGGGTCGAACGCGCTTCGCCCGGAGCCGGACCGCCCGAATTGTTGATCAGGATATCGACGCCGCCATATTTCAGCACCTGCTCGAGCAGGGACGCGACGCTGGCCTTGTCGCCCAGGTCCAGCCGCTGCGCCCAGATCTTGCCGCCGGCGGCGGTGTCCACCTGCGCGTTCAGCGCCTCGATCGCCGCGGTGCTGCGCGCCGCGCCGACGACCTGCACGCCCTCATTGGCCAGGGCGACGGCAATCGCCGCGCCCAGTCCCTTGCTGGCGCCGAGCACCAGTGCTTTCTTGCCGTCGATGCCCAGTTTCATGCGCCGATCTCCTTAAGGCGCTTGCCTTGGCGCGCCAGCAGCAATTCGATATCGGCAATATCGAGATTGGACAACACCGGTCGGGGCTTGCGCAAGGCGCCCGACTTGATCACGCCGCGCTTGGCCAGCACATATTTGCGCGACGCCAGGCCGATACCCTGCTGCTGCTCGTAGCGGGCGAGGGGCAGGTAGCAATCGAAAATCTCGTGGGCCCGGTCGACATTGCCCGCGGCGCATTGATCGACCACGCCGACCATCATTTCGGGATAGCAGAAGCCGGTCATGGCGCCATCGGCGCCCCGGCTCATCTCCTCGGGCAGGAACAGCCCGCCATTGCCGCAGAGGATCGAAATGCGGCGCGTTTCGCCCTTGTCGCTGGTGGCGCGCAGCGCGGTGATCTTGCTCAGGCCCGGCCAGTCCTCATGCTTGAGCATGACGCAATTGGGAACCTCGCGGATGATGCGCTCGATCACCTTGGGCGCGATGGTCACATTGGTGGTCAGCGGATAATCCTGCAGCACGAAGGGGATCGGCCCCAGCGCTGCGCCGACCGACTGGTAGAAGGCAAAGCTCTGATCGTCCGTCTTGGTGGTCCAGGGCGGGGCGACCATGACGCCGGCGGCGCCCTGGTCCATCACGGTCTGCGCCAGTTCGGTCATGGGCGCGAGGCCGGGCGCCGAAACGCCGACCACCACGGGCAGGCGGCCATTGAGCCGCTTGAGCACGCGCTCGACCACCTGGGCGGATTCGGCGGTGGTCAGCTTGGGAGCCTCGCCCAATTGGCCGAGCACGGTGATGCCGGTCACGCCGACGCCCTCGTAGAAATCGACCATGGAGTCGACGCTGTCGAGGTCAAGCGCGCCGGTGGCGGTGAACGGGGTCACCGCGATGACATAGACGCCCTTGGCCTCTTCGTTGAGGATTGCCATGATGATCTCCAGATTGAGCCGCCTCAGCGGCTGAAAAACAGCGATTGCGCAGTGCTGGCGAACACTTGCCGCCTGACGGGGTCGTTGCCAAGCCAGTTTTGCATCTCGTTGATGAGTTCGGCGTCGTCGGGCATGTTTTCCCACAATTCGGTATGGGGCCAGTCGCTGCCCCAGAGCAGGCGCTCGGGATGGGATGCCACCAGCCGTCTGACGATTTGGCCAAAGGCCCTATGGTCGGTGCCGGTGGTCAGCCGATAGGGCGCCGACAGCTTGACATAGCCACGCCCGCCATCGAGCAGGCGCTGCAAGTCGGCGACATGGCCGTCCGTCGCATCGGTGCCAAGCGCGATGAAGCCGAGATGATCGATCACCACCGGCACGCCGAGTGACGGGGCGATGCTGGAGATGGTGGACAGCTGTTCGGGCTGGATCTGAAACTGCAGCGTCCAGCCTAACGCTGCCAGGTTGCCGGCAAAATCGGCAATGGCGTCAAAGGGTAAACCGCCCTTGTTTCGCGTATTGATTCTGACGCCGCGCACGCCAAGCTCATCCAGGCGGCGTAGGGCATCGAGGCTGGTTTCAGCCGGCAAGACCGCAATGGCGCGCAAATTCTGCGGGTCGCTGGCCAGCGCCTCCAGCAGCACCGCATTGTCAAAACCATAGACGCTGGGTTGCACCAAGACACCCCGTGCGATGCCGCTCGCCTTGGCGTAGTGGCGCCAATCGGTCAGGGTAACGATTTGGGGCGTGTAGCTGCGCGTCGTGTTGAGCGGTGCACCGGCCTTGAACACATGGAAATGGGTATCGACCGTGCCATCGGGCAGGGGGCTCGATGGCGGCTGCGCCATCGGCACCGGGGGCAGGCAGAGCGGCGCCGTGGCGTCGGCAATCACCGGGGGGCCTGCAGGAAGTCGAAATCGGCTCCTTCGTCGGCCTGCATGACGTGCTGGTGATACAATTGGCCATAACCGCGTCGGGGGCCGGCGACGACCGGGGGCAGCGCCGCCATGCGGCGGTCGAACTCGGCGGCGTCGATATCGAGATCGATCCGCCGTGCCGGCACATCCAGGGTAATGCGGTCGCCGGTGCGCACGATGGCCAGCGGACCATTATCGGCCGCTTCGGGCGAGATATGCAGGATCACCGTGCCGAAAGCCGTGCCGCTCATGCGCGCGTCGGAAATGCGCACCATGTCCTTGACGCCCTGCCGCGCCAGCTTGCGCGGAATGGGCAGATAGCCGGCCTCGGGCATGCCCGGCGCACCCTTGGGCCCGGCATTGCGCAGCACCAGCACGTCATCGGCCTTGACGTCCAGATCGTCGCTGTCGATGCGATTGGCCATGTCCTCGACGCTGTCGAACACCACGGCGCGGCCGGAATGCTGCATCAGCGTCTTGGACGCGGCCGACTGCTTAATGACGGCGCCACGCGGGGTCAGGTTGCCCTTGAGCACCGCCAGGGTGCCGATGGGCTTGAGCGGCGCGGCCATGGTGCGGATGATGGTCTGGCCGGGCTCGTCGACCACGGCGTCGATCATGTCGCCGATCGTGCCGCCATAAACGGTGGGGGCGGTGGTATCGAGTTCGGCACGCACCTGCTTGAGCAGGGCCGGAACACCGCCAGCCTGGTGGAATTCGGCCATGTAGTGCTGCCCGGACGGCTGCAGGTCGACCAGCAATGGCACGCGCTGGCCCAATTGGTCGAGCAGGTTCATATCGAGCTTGAAGCCGAGCCGGCCGCAGATGGCGGCCAGATGAACCACCGCATTGGTGGAGCCGCCCATGGCCTGTAAGGCCACCAGCCCGTTGCGGATGACGGCGGGGGTCAGCACATCGCGAACCGTGTTGCCGCCGTCGGCTGCGAGCCTGGCCGCCGCGGCGCCGGTGGCTTCGGCCAGGCGCACGCGCTCGGCATGGGTCGCGGGGGCCGAACCGCCCTTGGGCAGGCAGAGCCCCATGACTTCGGTCAGGTTCGCCATGGTGCTGGCCGTGCCCATCACCGTGCAGGTGCCGACGGAACTGACCAGCTTGTTGTTGACCTCGACGATTTCGGCATCGTCGATTTCGCCGGCGCGGAAGCGTCCCCACATGCGGCGGCAATCGGTGCAGGCGCCCAGCCGTTCGCCCTTGTGGTGGCCGGTGGCCATGGGGCCGGTGGGCAGGAAAATGGCGGGGATTTCGCTCGATGCCGCGGCCATGATCTGGGCGGGCAGGGTCTTGTCACAGCCCCCGATCAACACCACGGCGTCCATGGGCTGGGCGCGGATCATTTCCTCGGTTTCCATCGCCATCAGATTGCGCAGATACATCGAGGTCGGCGCGGCAAAACTCTCGTGGATCGACATGGTGGGAAACACCATGGGCAATGCGCCGCCGAGCATCACGCCGCGCTTGGTCGCTTCGATCAATTGCGGCACATTGCCGTGGCAGGGATTGTAGTCGGAATAGGTATTGGCAATGCCCACGATTGGGCGATCCAGCGCGTCGTCGGAATAGCCCATCGCCTTGATGAAGGCCTTGCGCAGAAACAGGGAAAATCCCTGATCCCCATAACTCGTCAGCTTGCGGCGCAGCCCGTTCGACACAATTCATTCTCCTGCCCGGGCCCGTTGCCGGGCGGGTCGTTGTCGGGGGCCAACCTAAAGTGGTTGGGCATATTGTCAATAAAGAAGGTTTGCGCTTTTGGCCGAATAGGCTGAAATTAAGTGGTGCGTCCAAGTCACCACGACGGTGCCGTGAATTATTATTGACAAATGACCATGTGGCGTAAAGCCGGAGACAATCATGAGCAAGCGGCGGCTGGGCATAATCGGCGCCGGTTGGGTCAGTGCATATCACCTGCCGGCCTGGCAAAAACAGTCCGAGCGGATCGAGCTGGTGGCCATCGCCGATCCATCGCTGGAAGCGGCCGGACAGCGGGCGCGCGCGTTTGGCATCCCTGGCGTTCATGCCAGCGCCCAGGCCATGCTAGCCGCCGAGCAGCTAGATATCGTCGATATCTGCGCACCGCGCGAAGTGCATGCCGAACTGGTGCAACTGGCGGCCGGGCGGGGACTGGATATCCTCTGCCAAAAGCCCCTGGCCACGAGCCTGGACAAGGCGCAGGCACTGGTGGCGGGATTGCCACCCGGTACCGCGCTGATGGTGCATGAAAACTGGCGGTTCCGCGTTTGGTATCGCCGCCTCGGGCAATGGCTCGCGGAGGGCCTCGCGGGCGAGCTGCGCCAGGTCAGCCTGCAATTTTTGTCCAGCGGCATGATCATGCGCGACGGCGAGCGTCCCGCCCTGGTGCGCCAGCCTTTTTTTCGCAAGCAGCAGCGCCTCCTGGTCATGGAGGTACTGATCCACCAGCTCGATACGCTGCGGGCGCTGCTCGGGGAAATGGACGTCGTCGCGGCCCGGCTCGAGCGCAGCAATGACGATATCGTTGCCGAGGATATTGCCGCCGTTACCCTGCGCCGCCGCAGCGACGGGGTGCTCGTCCATGTCACGGGCAATCTGGCGGTGCATGGCGAGCCGGTGGTGCCGCGCGACCAGTTGCATATGTTCGGCAGCAAGGGCACGCTGGCGCTCGACGGCAACCGCCTGAGCGCATTCGGGCCCGATCCGCGCGAGGAGGTCTTCGACCCCGAGGCGAGCTATCAGGGGTCATACGACGCGGCCATCGCCCATTTCCTCGACGGGCTCGATGCCGGAGGGGTGTTCGAGACGTCGCCTGCCGACAACCTGGAGACGCTCAGGCTGGTGGAGGATATCTATCGCCTGGCGCAGTTCGACCCGGCGCGAAAACCACTATAGACTGCGCTGCTGCACGGAGACCCCATCGTGGACACTGGTACTGAGGCCGAACAGATCTTTATCGAGCACGACGATCTCAGCATCGCGCGGGCGCTGGAAGAGGACATCATCTTCGGCCGCCTCGCGCCAGGTACGCGGCTGACCGAGGATACGCTGCTGGCGCGGTTCGCCGTGACCCGGCATTTCGCCCGCCAGGCCCTGGTCCAGCTGGAAGCCATGGGCATCGTGGTGCGCGAACGCAATCGCGGCGCCACCGTGCGCTCGCTTACCCCCAAGCAGGTGGGCGAAATCTACGATGTGCGCGAATTGCTGCAGCGCCAGGCCGCGCTCTGGATTTCGCTGCCGGCGCCCGCCAGCCTGATCGCGGCGCTCGACGCCATCCATGAGGAGCACGGCAAGCATATCGAAGCGGGGTTCCTGCGCGGCGTACACGAAGCCAATGACCGGTTTCACCTGACCCTGTTCGGCGCCTGCGACAATGCGCACCTGGTCCAATCGATCGAGCTCTACATGCGCCTGAGCCTGCCGGTACGGGCTAATTCGATGGGCAATACCGACTCGCTGCGCATCGCGCACGAGCATCACCGCATGATGATCGACATGCTCAAGGGCACCGACAACTGGGTGCTGGCCCAACTCTGCGTCGACCACCTGCAGCCGAGCAAGAAGCGCTACCTGGACCGGGTGGGGTAGTGCTGCGGCACAGCTTAAACTGATCCCCTCGAGGGGACTGCTCATATCGGACTTTGCCAAGCCGGTGTGGTGCTCGTGCCTTCACCTCGATCCTTCACTCCTTATAAGAGGAAGAGATGATGAGCAGACCCATCTCCTATACTTTTTCGATCTGCCACCCAGCCTTTCCCAATCGTTTCCTTATAAGAAAGGGAATTATACCTGTCTTATAAGGAAATGTCTTGGTGAGAGAGTGTCAGCAGGAAGAAGTGGGTGAGGCTCCAGACACCAGTTGAAGTTGAACAACCCTCGGTCGGAGGAGAGTGGTGTGGGTACGGGAGCCCGATATCGGGCTCCGAAGACCCCCACCTTGATCCTCCCCCTGGAAGGGGAGTGTTCACTTGGGACTCTGGATGAGGGATTGGTTGAAGAACATTGTCAGGGTGATATCGAGCATTTGAAGGGTCTTTGAGGCGCGCTTGGAGCGGCGGTTGA